>NZ_CACWPP010000033.1 GCF_902762735.1 uncultured Ruminococcus sp. | reverse complement strand
ATTCAACCGCCGCAAGCTGGGAAACAGCGCGTATTTAAGGCTTTTGGCTGCTTTGGTGCAGTGATTTAGCTTGTGGTGTGTTAAGGGGATAACCATATTCTAAAATGCAGTACGATGATTCATCGGTACTTGATGAACTTATGTCAAGATATAAGACTCTTGTGAGCTTTATAGTATCCCGGTCGGTCGGAAACTCCGCCGACGTTGAAGAAGCGGTGCAGGACACTTTCTATAAGGTGTGGCGCAACCGCAGTACCATTAAAACCGAGCAGAGAAGCCTTAAAGGTTACATATGCATGGTGGCAAAAAGCTGTGCGGAAGATAAACGCCGATCGGTCAGCCGATTTATTGATGCAGAGGATATTTCGGCTGAGGAAAATGATATAGGCATCGACATCGACTACACTGATGAGACTGCAAAACGCGAAAATATGCGCATAATTGCCGAATGTATCCGCGCTATGACCTCCCCTGAGCGCGAGATATTCATTGAGCGGTACTATTTTCGCCTCCCTGTAAAGGAAATAGCCGAACGGCATGATATGCGCGTCAAGAAAGTCGAAAACATACTTGCCCGCCGCAAGAAAAAGCTGGGCAAGGAACTCCTTTCAAAAGGCATTATCTTAGAGAAATAGTGAAAGCCCGATGTTTTGTGCATCGGGCTTTCGTTATTGTGATCATCCCGCTGGTACACCGAAATAAACGATGTTATATCGGGAGTTGAATACAGTTGGCGTTTATCTTTCCCTATTGATAAAGGTATTTTGCAGTGGTGTGCTAAAGGGATAGTCATATTTTTTATTATTCAGCATCTCTCGGCTGCGGGAAAGATGCAAAAATGCTCGGTTCGCCTGTCAGGGAATGAATTTTATTGGGGGGTTACGCTATTTGTGGTATTTTGAACCTTTCTCTATCTGGAAACCGCGATATATCTGTTCAAGCAGAAGTATGCGTGCCAGCTGGTGGGGGAAAGTCATTTTCGACATCGAAAGTTTCATGTCAGCGCGCTGTTTTACCGCAGGCGCGATTCCGAATGAAGAGCCGATGATGAAATTGAGCGTTGAATATCCCCGCGTGCCGCAGTCGGTCATGGCGGCTGAGAGTTCTTCGCTGGTAAGCTGTTTGCCCTCGATGCACATTGCGATGTTGTAAGCGCCGTTCACATCGAGATATTTCTGCATGGCAGAGGCTTCGCTTTCCAGCGCCGACTGTATCTCCTTGTCGGAAGGGGAGTCGGGCAGGCGGCATTCGCCCAGTTCAACTATCTCCACCTTGCAGAAAGCGCCCAGCCGCTTGACATATTCGGCGGCGGCATCGCGCCAGTATTTCTCTTTCAGTTTGCCTACCGTTATCAGATTTACTCTTATCATCAGAAAAGCACCGCCCTTTTCAGTCCTTCGATACCTGCCACAGAAAGCAGGTAGTCATCGCCGCGCTCAAAATCAGCCAGCGCACCCAGCGCACATTTTTCGGCAAGTTCGGGTGTGTTGTTGTGGGGACTTATATGCCCCAGCACAAAGCTGTACACGCCCTCTTTGACCAGTCTTGCAAGTTCCTTGCCGCAGTCGGGGTTTGACAGATGCCCGTGATCGGAGGCTATGCGCGATCTCAGGTCGGGTGGGTAGGGACTGTTTTTCAGCATTTTCGGGTCATAGTTAGATTCCAGCAGGACCAGCCTGCATCTGGCAAGTTCGGCGTGTATATCAGCGGTGACATGTCCCAGATCGGTACATACTGCGCAGTTTTTGCCGTCAGGGGCAGTCAGCCTGAAACCACAGCTGACAGGTGTATCGTGGGGCGTGTCGAATGCTGTGACCTCAAAGCCGCAGATCTGCACAGGGCGATCGTCCATCTCGATGAGGTCGGAAGCCGCGCTGACTTTGTCGTTTCGGGCGAGTATCTCCAGATTGCCCCTCAGCGAACAGACAGGCACGCCCAGTTTTTTGGACAGCACTTTCAGTCCCGTGATGTGGTCTGAATGGGTGTGGGTGATGAATACAGCCTGCACCGCTTTGCTTTCGATGCCCCTGTCTGCCAGTGCCGTGACTATGCGTTTGCAGGAAACGCCTGCATCTATAAGTATGCCCGAATTTTCATCGCCGATATAAGTGCTGTTGCCGCTCGATGACGAGAACAGCGGGAACATTTTAACCATGATAAGCCCCTTTCAGGTACAGCGCCACGCCGTCCGCTGTGTTTGCACCGATGACTTTGTCAGCCTGCATTTTCAGTTCTTCTGCCGCGTTGCTGACTGCTATGCGCTCATCAGCCGCCGCAAACATGGGCAGGTCGTTGAGATTATCGCCGAAAGCGGTGATCTTCTCAAATCCGTATTTTTCCCTCAGCCATTCTACCCCCGCTTTTTTTGAAGCCGAAGCGCTGAAAACTTCGAGATACCAGTCATTACCGTAAATATCGGGGTAGAATGTCATGCCCAGCGACTTATCTTTTGCCAGTTCATCGCGCAGGGGGAGAAGCCTCTCTTTTGTGTCGATAAAGCAGAAATAGATCACGCTTCCGCGCATATCTTCCAGCTTTTCAGCCTGTGTGAATGATTTGTAGTACTTGCGCACTCTTTCAGCGTGAAAGTCCTTCATCGACTGATTTATCAGCCTGTCAAAGACTGTGTGCATGCAGCCCTCTTCCATCATGTACATGAAAGGTGAAAGCCCCAGCTTATCCCTAAGCGCCAGTATTTTTTCGCGGGCGGCATCGGGTATGGTCTTGACCGAGAGATATTCTTGCCCGACGGGGTCGTATATCAGCACGCCGTTCATAAGTATCAGCGGCAGTCTGAGGTCGAGCCCTGCAAGTATACTGCCTGCCGAAGCATAAGTTCGCGCCGTTGCCACCGTGAAATTCATGCCCTGCGCGATAAGTTCGTTGAGGATATTGGCGGTATTTTGGGTGATCTCGGCGTTCCTGTCGAGCAGTGTGCCGTCAAGGTCTGAAATATACAGCTGCATACGAGTCTCCTTTTCTATGAAAGTTTTCCCGATTTTGATGTGTATGCTGATACACCAAAATAAACGATGTTATATCGGGGATTGAATACAGTTGGCGGTTATCTTTCCTCATTGATAATGGTATTTTGCAGTGGGGGATAGTCATAATAATTAATATCTCACAAAACCCCTTGCATTTTTTACGAAAGTATGTTATACTTATAAAAATTTTATGCAAGGAGGTTATATCAATGAAGTATGTTTGCGACATTTGTGGCTACATCTATGACCCTGAAGAGGGCGCACCCGATGCAGGCGTAGCGGCAGGCACAGCATGGGAAGATGTTCCCGAGGATTTTGTCTGTCCCCTCTGCGGTGTGGGCAAAGACCAGTTCAGCCCTGCCGAGTAGCGCATATGCATTAAAAAACCCTCTGCCACATGGCGGAGGGAATTTTTTTCATTTAGCCTGACATTTCAACGCTGTCATTATCGGGGACAGTCAGGCGGGTGATGTCAGCACCGAGACGCTGGAGCTTTTCATCAATGCGTTCATAACCGCGCTGGATATAGTGGATATTCTCGATCTCGGTCAGCCCGTCTGCGGCAAGACCTGCGATGACCAGTGCTGCGCCCGCTCTCAGGTCAGTCGCCTGTACGGGTGCGCCGCTGAGGTGGTCTACACCTTCGATGATAGCCACTTTGCCGCCCTCGATGGATATATCAGCGCCCATCTTGCGCAGTTCGGCAACATATCTGAAACGGTTATTGAATATCTCCTCGGTAACTCTGCTGGTGCCCGAAGCGATAGTCAGCAGTGTTGAAAACTGGGGCTGCATATCAGTCGGGAAACCCGGATGCGGCTGAGTTTTGACAGTGGTGTTCAGCAGGGGCTTGTCTACCCACACGCGAACGCTTTCGTCGCTCTCCTCAACATTAACGCCGCATTTGCGCAGTTTAGCGGTTATCGACTCAAGATGCTTCGGTATGACATTTGCTATCACGACATCGCCCTTTGTAGCCGCCGCCGCCACCATATAAGTACCCGCTTCGATCTGATCGGGTATGGTAGCATAAGTTGTACCGTGCAGGCAGTCAACACCCCTTATCTTGATGACATCTGTGCCTGCACCGCGTATATCAGCGCCCATCGAATTGAGGAAATTTGCCACATCTACGATGTGCGGCTCTTTCGCGGCATTCTCGATAATGGTCTGCCCCTTCGCCTTTACAGCCGCGAATATCGCATTCATGGTAGCGCCGACAGTCACAAAGTCGAAGTATATCTGGTTGCCCACAAGTTTGTCAGCCTTAACATAATTTGCACCGCGTACCACTTCATCGGAAGCGCCCAGTGCCCTGAATGCTTTAAGGTGCTGGTCAATGGGTCTGTCTCCGAGATCACAGCCGCCGGGCATCGGCACGAAAGCCTCATGGAACTTGCCCAGAAGAGTGCCCAGAAAATAACTTGACGCTCTCATCGTTACTGCCTGCTTGTATGGGACTTCGGTGGTGCTGATGGAACGGGGGTCTATAAAAATAACACCGTCTCTCTCCATCCTGACCACAGCGCCCATGCCTCTCAATATATCAAGACATTTGGTGATGTCACTGATAGCAGGAACATTTTCGAGCGTACATGGTTCATCGCAAAGGATAGTTGCGGCAACGAGTGCAACAGCAGCATTTTTTGCGCCGCTCACATACACTGTGCCTTTCAGGGGGATACCACCCCTTATAAAGAACTTCTCCAAAATAATAACACTCCTTGAGAAACAGCGGACGATATATGTTTTTACCGCCGTATCCTGCAATTTTTTATAGCGAAAATACGCTGTACCGACCTGAGCCGGCAGAAAAAAACGATAAAAATACAAGGCTTAAATATAGTTTAAACCTTCTCCCTTACATATTGTATCATACTATTCCAAAAAAATCAATAGGTAGTAATATCTTTTTTTGAAAAAACGAGAAAATTTTTGTAAATTAAACAAAATGTGCCGCTTTATGTGAAGTTTTCAGCCTATTTTCAATATTTCAGAACTAAAGCGCCAGAAAATAACAGTACATTATTTAAGACGATTAGCAAAAATAACCATTTGTTTGCCGAGGTAAAATGTACAAAAATGCTCCCGAAAATCAGTCTGTAAAATTGTACGTATGCTGTGATATGTTAAATGTGTGGTGAGCCGTTTCGCTATGGAAAATACGGATTTTACGGCTCTTGGAAAAGTTTACATTTTGTAATAATTATTACAAAATGATTGCTGAGCCTTCCCGATGATATTTCAGCTGAAAAAGGCATGACATATCAGAGAAGGTGATCTGATGTTCCTGCGGTGGAAGGTCATTCTGCGGCTTTCGGCTGTGCTGACGGGCGTTATCTGTCAACTCCCGATTTTGATGTGTATTGCTGATGATACAAAATGGCTGTTCTTTCGTATTGTTCCCCCGCCTTCGGCGGGGGAACAATACAAAACCAAATCGGGATCCTGTCAAAAATGATTTACGGGTAAAATTCTTTGCAGTACTTGCAATTATTCTAAAAGTATGCTATAATTAATTGTTAATATGAAGAATTGTACCCTATTCGGGTGAAGGAGAGAGCTTTTATGCGGATAATGGGTATAGATCCGGGCTACGGTATCGTGGGATACGGCTTTGTTGAATACGATCACGGCAAGTTCACGCCTGTCAAGGTCGGCACGATAACTACGCCGTCGGATATGGAGTTTTACAAGCGTCTGCGTGTGATATATCTCGATATGCAGAAGCTGATAGAACATTACCGCCCCGATGAGATAGCTGTTGAAAAGCTGTTCTTCAACACGAACATAACCACAGGCATAGATGTTGCACAGGCGCGGGGCGTGACGCTTCTGCCTGCTGTGATGATGAACCTGCCGATATACGACTACACGCCGCTTCAGGTGAAGAGTTCCATAACGGGCTACGGTTATGCCGAAAAAAAACAGGTGCAGGAGATGGTGCGTTCGATGCTTCACCTTGCGAACATCATAAAGCCCGATGATGCCGCCGATGCGATGGCGATAGCCATAACTCACGGGCTTTCGGTAAACACAAGGCGGCTGATGGAAAAATACGACAAAAGCATCAATAAATGAGGGTGCGTTTGGATAGATATGTTAACACCCGTGCCCGGTGCGGCAGTGTTTTTGTGTGTGCCGCATCGCGGGTGCGCACACGGGCTTTAAAAATATGATGACTGCGGACATGTCCTTGAAAACAGCAGATCTACAAAATGCCTGTTGGACGGCAGTTTCAGCAAAAACAAGGAGAATTTACCATGATATATTCCGTCAGAGGAAAACTAATACATACCGACGGTGAGATGGCGGTGGTGGAATGCGGCGGCGTGGGCTATGCCTGCAAGACCACATTCTACACACTGCAAAAGATAGCGGGCGAGAGCGAGGTAATGCTTTACACATACCTTGCGGTGCGCGAGAACGATGTTGACCTCTTCGGTTTTTCGACGACTGAGGAACTTCGCTGTTTCAAGATGCTGATAACAGTTTCGGGCGTTGGACCTAAGGCGGCGCTGTCGATACTTTCATCGAACAGCCCGTCACAGTTTGCGCTGACTGTTGCTACGGGCGACTACAAGTCGCTGACGAAATGCAAGGGCATCGGCGCAAAGACGGCTCAGCGGATAGTGCTTGAACTGAAAGACAAGATAGCAAAAGAGAACACCATATCGGTGCGCGGCGGCGATACCGTTTCAGCCGCACCTGTGATGGGCGGCGCTTTGCAGGAAGCTGTTACGGCGCTGATAGTTCTCGGTTACAGCGAGGGTGAAGCTGCGCAGGCGTTGGCGGGGGCAGACCCGAATGCCACTGTTGAAGAGCTTATAAAGAAAGCTCTGATAGCGCTGGCGAAGTTCTGATATGGGGAGAAAGTAAAACAGAATGCGAAAGGATGTAGCTGATGGCAAGGCGCAGACCAAAATGATGGGTGACTATCTGCGGGAATGTATGCGTGAGCATCAGATGCTGATAAAACTTGCGGTGTATGTCTTTGGTATCCTTTTGGCGCTGCTGTTGGCGGCGGTCAGATATCTCAGCGCTCCCGTTGAAGTTTCAATGGAGATGAGCAGGACATTTGAGGACGGCTATTCGGGCTATAAGGTATTCTGCGAGAATGGACAGCCGTTTTTCGGTCTTACAGAAAACGGCGAGGTGCAAAGGGCTTCCCCGATAGAACAGAGCGAGTACGATGAGGTAATGGATATAAACTTCGCCCCCTATATTGGCGGGGACAACATGCCTGTTTCCCGCAAGGCGGGGGATACGATGGCGGAATATGTTTACAGCGGCGCTTATTACAGGGTCACAGTAAAAAGCCGCAGCGGAAAGGAAAAAAGCACAGGCTGCCGCATAGAGTCTCTTTTCGGGAAAATGCTGAGCCTTAGCGAAAAATACATCGACACAGACTGAGGATGTGAAGCAATGATAGAAGAATCCGAGTTCGACTTTGAACGTTTCGTTTCACCGAAAGAGACCGAGCAGGAAACGACGGACGATTTTGAAGTCACTCTGAGACCTCTCAGCCTGAATGAGTATATCGGACAGGATAAGGTCAAGGAGAATATGAAAATATATATTGATGCGGCAAAGCGTCGCGGTGACAGCCTAGACCATGTGCTGCTGTACGGTCCTCCCGGACTGGGCAAGACTACCCTTGCGAACATCATCGCCCGCGAGATGGGCGTGAATATCCGCACGACTTCGGGTCCTGCCATTGAGAAGCCAGGCGACCTTGCCGCACTGCTGGCAAGCCTTGAAAAGGGCGATGTGCTGTTCATTGATGAGATACACCGCCTTTCAAGACAGGTGGAGGAGATACTCTACCCCGCTATGGAAGACTGTGTGGTGGATATAATCATGGGCAAGGGTCCTGCCGCAAGGTCGATAAGGGTAGACCTCAACAGGTTCACGCTGATAGGCGCAACTACCCGTTCGGGTCAGCTGTCAGCACCTCTGCGCGACCGTTTCGGCATGCTGATGCACATGGAACTTTACACCACTGAACAGCTGACGGATATAGTCAAGCGTTCAGCGACCATACTTGGGGTCGGCTGTGACGATGACGGCGCGGAAGAGATAGCGGGGCGTGCAAGAGGTACGCCGCGTATCGCGAACAGGTATCTCAAAAGGGTGCGCGATTTCGCGGAAGTCATTGGCAACGGGCGCATCACCCGCGATATAGCGGGGCTTGCCCTCAACCGCATGGAAGTCGATTCGCTGGGGCTTGACAGCCTTGACAGACGGCTTCTGGAAATGATAATCAAGGGCTACAACGGCGGACCTGTCGGGCTGGCTACACTGGCGGCGGCGATAGGCGAAGAAGCTGTCACGCTGGAAGATGTCTGTGAACCGTATCTGATGCAGCTGGGTTTTCTTGCAAAGACCCCGCGCGGCAGAGTCGCCACACAGCTGGCTTATGACCATCTGGGCATACTGAAAAACGGGCAGGTACACTTTTGATAATTCATAATTCATAATTCATAATGCATAATTCATAATTAATGGCAGGGGCGTGATCGCGGGTGACGGGTGCTGTCACGGGCAGAGCGGTATTCTGTTTGATAATGCATGATTTAAGTTTATCGGCAGGGGCGTGATCGCGGGTGACGGGGACTGTCACGGGCAGAGCGGTATTCTGTTTGACAATGCATAATTTATGTTTATCGGCAGGGCGTGATCGCGGGTGACGGGGACTGTCACGGGCAGAGCGGTATTCTGCATGAAAAAAACATAACACAACAGATGTGGTAAACATAAGATGATATGGGCGCAAAGCCCTGAATAAATATAAGGAGAATTGGAAGATGGGTAGATTATTCGGAACAGACGGCGCAAGAGGTGTCGCAATAACAGAACTTACTTGTGAAACAGCTATGAAGATAGGCAAGGCTGCCGCGATGGTGCTTGCTAAGGACTGTGACCACAGACCTAAGATACTTATAGGCAAGGATACCCGAATTTCGGGCGATATACTGGAAGACGCGCTCTGTGCGGGAATTTGCTCGGTGGGGGCTGATGTGGTGAAGCTGGGTGTTATACCTACTCCTGCGGTGGCGATGCTGGTGAAGAAATATAACGCAGATGCGGGCGTGATGATCTCTGCATCGCACAACTCGGTGGAATTCAACGGCATAAAGCTGTTTGCAGGCACAGGCTTCAAACTGCCCGATGATGTTGAAAATGAGATAGAAGAGTTTGTGCTTGATAAGCCCGAAGAGATGGATAAACAGCTCAGCGAGGGTACAGAAGTCGGCAGGATAACTGTATGCGATACTGCTGATGAGGATTATATCGGGCATGTTATGGGCACTGTCGATGTTGAGCTGAAAGGCATAAAGGTATGTCTTGACTGTGCAAACGGTTCGGCAAGCGTCTGTGCTGAGAGGATATTCAAGGGACTGGGTGCAGATGTGGTGATGATAAACTCCGAGCCTGACGGCACGAACATCAACAAGAACTGCGGAAGCACTCACATGGACGCGCTGAAAAAAGCAGTCGTTGACTACAAGTGCGATGTGGGTCTTGCCTTTGACGGCGATGCTGACAGATGCCTTGCGGTAGATGAAAACGGTGTGCTGATAGACGGAGACAAACTGCTGGCTATATTCTCGAAGTTTATGAAACAGCAGGGTACGCTGAAAAACACCTGCTGTGTGGTAACGGTGATGTCAAATCTGGGCTTCTTCAAATTTGCGGAAGCTGAGGGAATAGTGACTGCTACCACGAAGGTCGGCGACCGCTATGTGCTGGAAGAGATGCTCAAATGCGGACATAATATAGGCGGCGAGCAGTCGGGTCACATAATACTTCTTGACCATGCAAACACTGGCGACGGCGAGATGACGGGTGCGATGTTCCTGCAAATAATGGCTAAGACAGGCAAAAAGGCAAGCGAACTGGCTTCCTGCATGGAAAGCTACCCTCAGGTGCTTATAAATGTGAAGATAACCGCCGATAAAAAGGGCAAGTGGGATAAAGTCCCCGAAATAACCGATGCCATAAAGCTGTATGAAGAAAAGCTGGGCGGCGAGGGCAGGATACTTGTCAGAGAGTCGGGCACTGAACCGCTGGTGAGAGTTATGATAGAGGGCAGGGATACAGGTCATATCACCGAATATGCTCACAGGATAGCTGAACTTATAGAGAAAATGTGAGCCGATAAAGGAGAACAACAATGTTTATTTCAGAACTTGCAGGATCGGTAGTTCAGGTACTGATCTTTGCAGTGATACCGTTTATAGTATGGCTGATAGCAGGAAGAAAAAAAGAAAACTTCCTCAAATGGCTGGGCATAAAAAAGCCCGAAGCCGAAAAGCCTGCGCTCAAATGGTGGGGTATTGCCATCGGGGTGATGGCGGTGTACTTTGTCGTATCGCTGCTCATTATGAAATATGTGTTTTCCGATCTGCCCAATGCGACCTCAGATGCTTTCAGCGGAAATGGCGCTGTGGCGATACCTGCGATACTGGCATATTCGTTTATACGCACAGCCTTTTCGGAAGAGATGCTTTTCAGGGGCTTTATCCTGAAAGGGCTTTCGGGCAAAATCGGTCTTACAGCGGCAAATGCAGTACAGGCGCTGCTTTTCGGAGCTATGCATGGTGTGCCGATATTTGTAAAGACTCATAATGCGGCTGCTCTCATATTGCTGACAGTGCTGCCTGCTTGTGTAGGCTGGGTGCTGGGATGGCTCGATGAGAAAAAGAACGGCGGTTCTATAATACCGAGCTGGATACTGCACGGTACGATAAATGTATTTACGGCATTGATGTCTATATAAGGAGCTGAAAACTCATGCGATTTGAATACTGTCCCAACTGCGGCACGAAGAATGTTCCCCGCGAGATAGGGGACGAGGGTATGATACCATACTGCGAGAACTGCAAGCGTCCCTGGTTCGATATGTTCTCGACATGCGTGCTGAACGTGGTGATGAATGAAGATGACGAAGTACTGCTGATAAGGCAGAGTTACGGCGATACCGCAAAGTTCGTGGGTGTGGCGGGCTTTATGAAAGTCGGCGAAACGCCCGAACAGTCGGCTGTAAGGGAAGTGCTGGAAGAAACAGGGCTGAACGCGGTCAGCACGGCTTACATCGACAGTGCGTTCTACGATGGCAGGGATCAGCTGATGCTGGGCATGCTGACCCGTGTGAGAAAGGCAGATACCTCCATTTCGGGGGAACTGCTGGAAGCTAAGTGGTTCAGCATAGATGAGGCGATAGATACCGTCCGCGAGGGCAGTATAATACAGCGTTTCATCAAGGCGGCTAAGGAAAAAATATGAGAGCGTCGGCAGAGGTCTGAGACTGAAAAAGCATGGCACGTAACAGATGAGGCGATAGATACTGTCCGTGAGGGCAGTATAATACAGCGTTTCATCAAGGCGGCTAAGGAGAAAATTTGAGAGCGCCGGCAGAGGTCGGGGACTTTTTCGATATTGACATTACCGAAAGAGAAAACGACTATCTTATCAGAGTGACACGCATGTCTGACGGCAAGGACATGGAGTTTCCAATGGCGCTGTGCGAATTTGTGTGGTATATGGACCGTTGGTATGACACAAAGGCAAGCTATGATGACGGCGGCTGTGCTGTCGCAAAGGAATGCGACATGGAAGAAATGCGGCTGCGCATAAGAATGTATCTCTTTGAACACAGCAAGATATTCCTTATGTGAACGGAGGAAGAAAATGATATACACTGACCTGACACGCAAGGCTATTACCATAATGTACGCGGCACATAAAGACCAGCTTGACAAAAGCGGTGTGCCATACGTTTTTCACCCCTGGCATGTGGCTGAACAGATGGTGACGGAGGAAAGCTGTGCGGCGGCGCTCCTGCATGATGTAATAGAAGACACCGACATCACTGCCGATGACCTGCGAAAAGCAGGTATCACAGAAAGGGTCATCGAGGCAGTGAAACTACTCACCCACGATGATGACGAACCCTATCTCGATTACGTGGCGCGTATAAAGTGTGACCCCATAGCAAGGGCGGTAAAACTGGCAGATCTTGCACATAACAGCGATGTCACCCGCTTTACAAGGGAACTTACCGACAAGGACAGAGCAAGGCTTGAAAAGTATGAAAAGGCAAAAAGGATACTGACCGAATAGCGGGCTTCTGTCACGGTGATATTCAGGAGGCAGGATGATAAAACTACATTTTTTTGATTATGGCTGCGGTCATCTTGATGTTGAGGGTGAACTTGGGATAACGGAGGAGATCGATGAGCTTCTGATAAGGAATATCCCAAAACTCAGCCTTGAGGCGACAGACAGTATGTGTGATCTGGAGGATAATGAGATATTCTGGTTTTCGGCAGATAACGAAGAGGATTGCATAAAGAAGATAGACGATCTGCTGAGATCACATATTTCAGATGGCTCACGAATGAAATATACCATCGGCATAACGTCCGATCTTTCTTGGTACGACTAAAAAACAAAGCAAAGGAAATTACTTATGAGAATAGCAGAAAACTGGAAGGACTACCGTATACTGGATACTACCGAAGGCGACAAGCTGGAAAGCTGGGGCGGCAAGGTACTGGTGCGCCCCGACCCCCAGATAATCTGGAAAAGCCCGAAGAGGTCTGACATGTGGGAGAAGGCGGACGGCATATACCACCGTTCATCAAAGGGCGGCGGCGAATGGGAGTACCGCAGGAAACTCCCCGAAAGCTGGAAGATAAACTACGGCGGCCTGACTTTTGTGATAAGACCCACAGGTTTCAAGCACACGGGGCTGTTCCCCGAACAGGCTGTGAACTGGGACTTTATGGCAGAGAAGATAAAGTCGGCAGGTAGACCGATAAAGGTGCTGAACCTGTTTGCCTACACAGGCGGCGCGACCCTTGCCTGCGCAAATGCAGGTGCGAGCGTTTCACATGTTGACGCTTCAAAGGGCATGGTGCAGTGGGCGCGTGATAACGCGGCGGCATCGGGGCTTTCGGACAAGCCCATACGCTGGCTTGTGGACGACTGCGAGAAGTTCGTGAAGCGCGAGATAAGGCGCGGCAATTTCTATGACGGCATAGTTATGGATCCGCCCAGCTACGGCAGAGGTCCGGGAGGCGAGGTATGGAAGCTGGAGGACTGCATCTACGACCTTGTCAAGACCTGCGCGGGAGTGCTGAGCGACACACCGCTGTTCTTCCTGCTTAACAGCTACACCACAGGGCTTTCACCATCGGTGATGGCTTATATACTGAACGATGTGCTGACCACCGAACGCGGCGGAAAAGTCACTGCGGACGAGATAGGTCTGCCCGTTGAAGCCACAGGCGGCGTTCTGCCCTGCGGGTCAACAGCGATATGGTCTGTTTAATTCATAATTCATAATGCATAATTCATAATTGTTGGCGGGCATTATGGTTTTGATGTTTTTGTCGGATAATTATTTATGGTTATCCATTCCGCATACCACCATAAAGTGCTATATAACAAGGAAACATTGTGCTGATGTCATTTTTTTCCCGCCGCAGGCGGGGAAAAGATGAACGTTAACTATTCCGGGTTTTGATATAACACCAATTATTTGATGTGTCAAAGGAGAAGTACGGCATGTGCAGGAAAGCAGGCATAAAGGCTGACAGATTTACGGCGGCGCTGGCTAAGGCGGTGCGCGGGTATGAAGAAGTTCCCATAAGTGAGATAAAGCGGCGCATAGAAGCGGGTGAGTTTATCTTGCAGGGAAATATAACAGACGGCGAAGTTCTCAAAAGACTGCTATCGCTTTACGGCAAGTTCACTGCGGAGGGGCTGAGTTGTCAGCTTTATGCGGGGGACGAGGTTTGTGAGGTGCAGTATTTTAAAAATCTTCTGGAGTCGTACAAAGAAACAGAGGAATGGACTGAATATATCATGGATATGGAAGCCCAAGAAGATGACGAAGAATGAACAAGCGGCAACGCTTTTCAAAATAAAAATATATTCACAGGAGGTCACTAAAATGGACGTTAAAGACATAACAAAGGCAGTTGGCGGCGATAATATCGCTAAGGCAGTTGACAAGGCTGTTGACACGGTAGCAGACAAGATACCTGCACCCAAGTCGGTAAAGGACGAGGTAAAGAAGGAAGTCAAGAAGGTGGCTACCGCTGAGAATATCGAGAAGTTAGCTACCAAAGAGAACATCGAAAAGGTGAAGGACGTTGCAGGGAAAGTCATCGACAAGGTAAAGGGCGATAAGTAACAGTAAGCGGTTTTATTACCTGCGGGCAGGCGGGGGAGTTTTCCCCCCGCGAAAATGCCTGCACAAAAAAGTAAGGAAAGAATTATGAGCGAAAATTTCATCGAGATAAAAGATCTCCGATTTTCATATATAAATGACCTGGAAGATCCGCCCGTAAAAACGGAGGTACTGAAAGGGGTCACACTGAATATCAGAAAAGGCGAGTTTCTCGCTGTGCTGGGGCATAACGGCTCGGGCAAATCAACGCTTGCCAAGTGTATCAATGCCATCAATCTTCCCGAAGCGGGGGGCGTTTTCGTTGATGGCATGGACACTCTTGACGAGGACAACCTGCTGCCCATAAGACAGCGGGTGGGCATGGTGTTCCAGAACCCCGATAACCAGATAGTTGCCACGATAGTTGAGGAAGATGTGGCTTTCGCGCTGGAGAATATGGGCGTTGCTCCCGACGAGATACGCAGGCGCGTCGATGATGCGCTTAAAACGGTGGGAATGTATGAGTACAGACTGCACGCACCGCACAAGCTGTCGGGCGGACAGAAACAGCGTGTCGCCATAGCAGGCATTATCGCCATGCGCCCCGACTGCATACTGCTGGACGAGCCGACCGCAATGCTCGACCCTAAGGGCAGGGACGAGGTAATGCGCACCATAAAGATGCTCAATGAACAGGGCGTGACCATAGTGCTGATAACCCACTATATGGAAGAAGCGGCTCAGGCAGAGCGCGTGGTGGTCATTGACGGCGGCAAGGTGGTCATGGACGATATACCGCGCAGGGTATTCGCGCAGGTGGAGAAGATGAAAGAGCTGGGGCTTGATGTGCCGCAGGTCACTGAGCTTGCGTGGGAACTGCAAAAGGCAGGATATGACATATCCACCGAGATAATAACAGAGGACGAGTGCGTGGCTAAGCTGGCAGAACTGCTGGGCGGCGTGTGAAGGCAGGAGGAAGATATGGACTGTGAATATATATGGGACCTTGAATATGATGACGGCATGTGGTTCGGCAGTGCATGGTTTTCAATAATAGGAAACGAGCTGGACGATGTGATGGTGACCATCCTGACAGGCGATGCGGGCGAGAGCATAGCGCGGAGTCAGACAGATGCCTTTGAGTCGATGCTGAAAGCCCTTGAAAACGGACTTGATGAAAAAGTCAGGGAAAGGCTGATAAGCTATTATAATGACGAGCTGAAATATTCATACGGTGACGATGATATGTGGGTCGATATAGATGACGATGATGATCTGGCAGAGCAGGTTGAAAACACCGGCGCTGTTATTCCCGAAACGAAGATCACTGACGAGAAAAAACGTGTATATCTGATGTTTTCGGTACGCTTTGAAGATGACAAGGCGGATTGTAACGAAATAGCTGTCGAGATAACCGACGGCGAGATAATCGATATTGGCGACAGAAATATAGCTTTTTAAAGCAATAAGTGAGGTAATACGGACATCGCCGAAAAAAGTACAGGACAGCATCAAGGCAGTGCTTGACTATTTCAGGATAGACTATAGCGATCCAACTATTTAAATTCACAAAATCCAGTCGCAAAAGCTCGGCTCTATGGATCTTGTGACTGGATTTTGTCTGAATTTTAAGGCGGATTGCTATATGACAGGTCGTATCTGACCTATAAGGATATTAAAGGCTCGGGCGAAAAAACGAGCCATAGACGGAGAAAGTAAAATGGCAGTAATAAAAACCGAAGACCTCACCTATGTTTACGGTGACGGCACGCCCTTTCGCAAGGTCGCGGTAGACCATGTGAACTTAGAGATAGAAAAGGGCGACTTTGCGGGGATAATCGGGCATACAGGCTCGGGCAAATCCACGCTGATACAGCATTTTAACGGACTGCTGAGACCAACGAGCGGTTCGGTGTATATAGACGGCGAAAGGCTTTGGGACAACAAGGCAAGGCTCAGACCCATTCGCTTTAAGGTGGGGCTGGTGTTCCAGTACCCCGAATATCAGCTTTTTGAGGAGACGGTCTATAAGGACATCGCATTCGGTCCTAAGAATATGGGGCTTGACGAGGACGAGATAGACCGCCGCATAAAAGAGACTGCAAAGCTGGTGGGACTTTCCGACAGCGTGATGCAGAAATCGCCTTTTGAGCTTTCGGGCGGTCAGAAGCGCCGCGTAGCCATCGCGGGCGTTATGGCTATGGAACCCGAAGTGCTTATCCTCGATGAACCCGCATCGGGTCTTGACCCTAAGGGGCGCGAGCAGATACTTGGCATGATAAAGGAGTACCATAAGGCTAAGGGCAATACCGTCCTGCTGGTATCACATTCGATGGAGGACATCGCACGGAATGTCAGCAAGATACTGGTGATGAATGACTCAAAGCTGTTCTGCTATGACGAGACTGCAAAGGTGTTCCACCGTTCGGCTGAACTGGAAAAGATGGGGCTGGCAGTACCGCAGGTGACGCGGGTGTTCGACCGCCTGAAAGCTATGGGCTTTGATATGGGCGAGGACGTTTATACAGTAAAATTCGGCAGCGGACTGCTGCTTGACAGACTGGGGAAGAAGGGCGCTAAGTGATAAAGGATATAACCATAGGACAATACTTTCCCGGTAATTCGGTGCTGCACCGCATGGATCCAAGGGTGAAGATACTGCTGACAGGTGTTTTCATCGTCATGCTGTTTGCGGCAAAAGGCATCGAGGGGCTGGCTGTGGGCATACTGTTCACGGTCACGGCATTCCTCTTCTCGAAGATACCGCTGAAAATGATGGGCAAAAGCCTTAAACCGATAATACCGATAGTGATATTCACGGCGGTGCTGAACTTGTTTTTCATACGCACGGGCAAGGTGCTGTGGGAGTGGAAGATAATAAAGCTGACACAGGAGGGCATTGATACCTCGCTGTTCATGGTGATAAGGATAATCTGCCTGATATGCGGCAGTTCACTGCTGACCTATACCACATCGCCGATAGATCTCACAGATGCTATCGAGCGGCTGATGAGTCCGCTGAAAAAGATAAAAGTGCCTGTACACGAACTGGCGATGATGATGACCATAGCGCTGAGATTTATCCCGACGCTGATAGAAGAGACAGACAAGATAATGAGTGCGCAGAAAGCACGCGGCGCGGATATGGAAACGGGCAGTCTCATGCAGAAAGCTAAGGCGATGATACCGATACTTATACCGCTGTTCGTGGCGAGTTTCCGACATGCGGAGGAACTGGCGCTGGCGATGGAGTGCCGCTGCTATCACGGCGGCGAGGGCAGAACGCGCATGAAACAGCTGAAAATGAGCATATTAGACCTGTGGGGCAGTCTGTTCTGCGGGGTGTTCCTGGCGGGCGTTATCGTTATTGACCGCGTTCTCGGCTAAGCAGGACTATCAAAATAATCCCAATTTGGTTGTGTATTGTTCCCCCGCCGAAGGCGGTGGAACAATACGAAAGAACAGCCATTTTGTATCATCAGCAATACACATCAAAATTGGGAGTCAAAATATATGAGAGGAGTGCAGTGGCTTGTCACAGGAGGCTGATAATAAATATTCACTGAAAAAGCTGACAAAGACATTTGTATGCGCGGCGGTGCTTTTCTGGGTGGGCTTGCTGCCGACACTGATACTGTCGGGCGGCAAATATGTGATAGGAAGCGATTATAATGCCCAGATGATACCGTTCAGCATGCATTATCACGAGCTGTTCCATCAGGGAATGCCTGAATTTGACTGGAAAATGGACATGGGCATGGGCACTGTTCCCGGTTTTTCGTTTTACAACCTGTTCGGACCGTATACTTTGCTGAGTCTTATTTTTCCTGCCGCATTTATGCCATATCTGATAACACTGCTAAGCGGCATAAAGTTCGGCGTGATGGCGCTGGGCGCGCATCTGTATTCTGCGAGATATGTGAAAAAAGCCGATACTGCATTCATATGCGGCATGCTTTATGCGTTCTCGGGATTTATGGTAACTAACCTGATATTCCATTTTATTGATATAATATCGCTGTTCCCGCTGGTAATGTTCTGTTTTGACAGACTGCTGTATGAGCGCAGAGGAGTGGCTTTCGCGGTGATGCTGGCTGTCACGGGAATGACAAATTACTATACATTTTTCAGCATATGCGTTTTCCTGCTGCTGTATTTTATCGTAAAAGTCATTTGCAAAGAGATAAAGCTCGATGCAAAGCTGTTTGCAAGGCTCGCACTGGAAACGCTGTGCGGAGTGCTTATGACGGCGGCTGTGCTTCTGCCTGCGGTGCTGTCACTGAGGGGCAACAATCGTGCGGGCGATCTGATATTCTCTCGCAACCTGCTGGCTTATGAGGAATCGGGCACGGTACTGAGGATAATACAGTCATTGTTCCTTCCGCCCGAACAGGGGTGCGGGCTGTTCTTCTCGCAGTTTGAGCTGAATTTTTCCACCTGCACACTGTTCATACCGCTGTTTGGCATAATAGGTGCGGCAAGTGAGTTTTTACATAACAGAAAAAGCTGGTACAGCAGATTGATGGCAGTATGTGCGGTAATAGCCGCCGTGCCGCTGTTCAACAGTGTTTTCTCGGCTTTCAACGCGCATTACTATGCACGCTGGTTCTTCATGCCCATACTGATAATGGTGATGATGACAGGCAGGTACACCGAAGATCTTGAGAACAGGGAGATAAAAACAGGCATTAAGATCTGGCTTGGTGCGGTGGCGGTGTTCATCGCATATGCGGTGTACCTGATACTGAGTACCGAAACTTATAAAGATTATGTCTCGCTGTATACAGGGGTGCTGTCATATGCGCTGATATGCGCGGGTGCATTGTATGTGATAAGATACAGGGATAATAAAAGGCTGAACGCAAAAAATCTCAGCAGGATAGTCTGCGGCTTCTGTGCGGGCATACTGCTTTTCAATACGGTATCCGTATCAGCGACGATGCTGTGGGAAGATGCCGAGATGGAATCGCTGATAAACTATAATGACGGCATAGCGCCCGATACCGAAGATGACAGCGAGTTCTACCGAGTTATAGCAGATGTCACAAGGCTCACTGAAACAACAAATGTCCCGCTTTACTGGGGCTATCCGCAGATGGAGCTGTTCAACAGCTGTGTTCCTGCCGAGACCACAGATCTCTATTCAAAACTCGATCAGGTCAGGGAACAGGGAGCTGTTTCAAAATATGATGAGCAGTATTCGCTGTATTCGCTTACTTCCGTTAAGTATGATATTCTCTGCAACGTGCCAAATCAGGGCGGCATAGAGGTAGAGCCCGAGCATGTAAAAATGCTCAGAAAGGGCTTTGAACTGAAAAATGTCTGCGGGCATTATGTGATATATGAGAATACAAATTTTGTACCGATGGGGTTTGCGTATGACTATTATCTCCCCGAAACGGATTTCCCCGATGCAGTAGATGACGGGACTTATGACCCCGAGGAGATAACAAGGCGCGAAAATCTGTGCATGAAGGCTGTGATGCTCGATGAAGAGCAGATAGAAAAATACAGTGGTATCATGCAGAAGCTCCCCGATGATAAGGCGGGAGATACGAGCTATGAAACTTATGTTAAAGACTGTCAGGCAAGGCGCGAAAGGGCGGCATATGAGTTTGAGCCTGATGATAAGGGGTTTACCTCAAAGATAAACGCACCGAAGGACGAACTTGTGTTTTATTCCGTACCGTGGAGCGAGGGCTTTACGGCGTATGTTGACGGTAATGAGACTGAGATAGAAAAAGTTTTCGGCGGGCTTTGTGCGGTGTTCGTACCGAAAGGCGATCACACCGTAAGATTTGATTACAGCACACCGGGACTGAAGATCGGTATAAAAGTGAGTGTCGGCGCGGCAGCTGTGCTGGCAGTATATACAGTGTGCTGTATCGTTTTTGGAGTAAGGAGAAGAAAGGGTAAGAAGTAATGGAGAATACATTCTATCCCGAACTGGGAATGACAGAAAAAGAGTTAATGAAAAAACTGCCGTTCACTAAAGCGACCAACGGTGCTACGGGGGAAACGCTTGATTTCACCTGGTATGGCAGGATACCTAAGGGCTGGCGCATCGCATTCGGGCGTGAGATGCTCAAAGAAATGGCGGCTGAGTACAAGAATTTCTCGCGCCATGACAGAAAGAACTGGCGTGTCACGGGTGTGATGGAGAAGTATGGCGAACTGCGTATCTATACGGGTCTGACTACACCAAACATGGACGATATACTTGAGAAATACACTTCTTTGAGCCACAAGCGCTGTGTTGACTGCGGCAAGCCCTGTCATCAGCGCGGCGACGGCTGGATATATACCATGTGCGATGACTGTTATGAGGCTATGGTAGAGCGTGAGGGTCACGGTGCGAACCTCTCCACGCCGTTCTGACAGCAGACAGAGAAAGGAGAACAGCTATGGGTATGCTGAAAGATCTCGATCAGGATCAGAAAATGCTGAGGCTCGAAAAGAGGATAAGAAAACTGGAAAGTCAGGTAAACGGAGGTAACAAAATGTCGAAGATACTTGAAACACTGGTCGGTCAGGATGTGATAATGAACATCGGCTATGAAGAGATAAGATGCAGGGTGCTTGATGTTGACGATGACTGGATAAAATTGCTTATCTATGGCAAAAAGCGTGATAAGGATATGACAGTTATACGTCCCGTTGATGAAATAAGCAAGGTAACACTTGACAAAGAAGGCGTGTAGGCTTATAATATGAGAAACTTCAAAGTTACCCTCGCATATGACGGCAGCGGCTATCACGGCTGGCAGCGCCAGTCAAATGCGCTTGCGGTGCAGGAGGTGGTGGAGAACGCCATCTTTAAGCTGACGGGCGAAAATGTGGTGGTGCAGGGCTGTTCAAGAACAGATGCAGGGGTGCATGCAAGAATGTATGTGATGAGCATGGCGCTTGAAAGCACCATAACTCCGCGCGGCATACAGCTGGGGCTGAATTCTTGGCTCCCCGATGATATAAGCATCATCGGCTGTGAGGAGTGCGATGCGGGCTTCCATGCGAGGTATCACTGCAAGGGCAAAGAGTATGAGTATATCGTGCATAACAGCAGGATAAAAGATCCGTTCCTGAAGAACACCGCTTTCAGAAATACATATCCCATAGATGAGGTGCTGCTGGACAAGGCTGCAAAGGACTTCGTGGGAGAGCATGATTTCAAGGCGTTCTGCTCGACTGCATGCGACAAGGAAATAACTGTGAGAACTATATATCGTTTTGATGTCAGGCGTGAGGGTGAACTGGTCATCTTCACGGTGGCGGGAAACGGATTTTTGTATAATATGGTCAGGATTATGGTGGGAACACTGCTTTTTATAAATGAGGGGAAGATCGCCGCAGATGCGATACCCCGAATAATCCAGTCGAGAGACCGCACAAAAGCAGGTAAGACGGTCCCGCCTCAGGGCTTGTACCTGAACAAAGTTTATTATGATAAGGAACCTGAAGATTGAGTAAAAAGGGTAAGGGAAGAAACAGAAAGGCGAATGCCGACAGGAAACTGCGCGGGCAGCAGACAAGGGCAGAGGATACTTTAGAAGAGAAAACGGCGCAGGAAGATGTCTCGGAAGATGTCCCCGAAGAAGTCACCGAAAAAGCAGAGACACAGGCAGAAGAAGTTTCTGCCGAAAAAAGCGAAGAGGTGCAGGAGAAAGTTCGGAAAGAGGCACGGGAAGAGGTACATGCTGCGGAAAGGGCTGTGCCTAAGAAAAAGCATAAGCAGCCGCCGCCGAAAAAGAAAGCCGCTCCGCCGCGCGATGCGGCAGCGATAGCCCGTGAAAGCATAAAGCATACCAGAACGGGCGGTATCCCCGATGAGAACGAAGCGCCGCGCAGACGCAGGCGGCAGGGCGGCAAGCGTAAAACGCCCACGCCCGAAGAGATACGTGAGGCGAGGGCGCGTGAGAAGAACAAGCGCCGTATACGCACCGCCGCCGCGCTGGTGATAGTGGCGGTGTTTGCGGTAACTGCTTATTTCACAAGAAAAAGCTGGGTGCCTGCACTTGAAAAGGTGCTGAACCGTCCTAAAGAGACTATCGTTAACGACGGTGAAGTGAAAAAGGGCAATTTCCCGCTGAGTTTTGATGAAGGCTCGGTAAGCAGTATAGACAGCACGGGCAATTATCTGCTCTGTCTGGACAAAAATCAGCTTAAATTCTACGATGAGGACGGTACTGAGACCAATTCGTTCAGCCACAACTACGCTGACCCTGTTATGAAAGCATCTGACAAGAGGGTGCTGCTGTATGACAAGGGAGGCAGTTCGCTGATGGTGGTCGGCAGGAAGAGCGAGATGTTCTCAAAGGTGGTCAAGAACCGACTGATAATGGCTGAGATAGCAGAAAACAACAATGTGGCGGTGGTCACATCTGATGAGAAGTATGCGGGCATACTGACGGTATATGACAGCAACGGCAGGGAGATATTCACATGGTCAAGCAGTTCATCGCTTATAAATGTGACGTTCGATGAAAGCGGTGACGGCTGTTTCGTCACCACATATTCAAGCCGCGGAGGTACTCTCAGCTCGGTGGTGAGGTATTTCGTATTTGATGCCAAAGACCCTGTGATGCAGAGCGAATCACTGCCTGTACTGGCATTACAGGCGATGGAGAACGATAACGGCGAATACTGGGTGGCAGGCGATACGGCTTTTTATAAACTGGATAAGGACGGAAAGGTGAAGTACAGCTATGAATATCAGGGCAGGCTGAGAGACTTTGACCTGAGCCGTTCGACAGCGGCGGTAGCGCTTAACGGCGTGCAGAGGCGCTCGGCAGAACTGCTGATATTCGACAGCGATTCGGAGGAAAAGAAGCCCGACCATACCGTAAGCACCCATGACGGTGAGCCTGAAAGAGTCAAGATAAGAGACAATAAGATCATACTTCTTAAAAGCAGCAGCATAAACTGTTACGACAGCTACGGCAATCTGGCAGCAACTGCCGAATGCAGAGCTGATTACAGCGATTTTGTCTATTTCGGAGACAATGTGTATTTCTGCGATTTGCGTGAGGTCAACAAGATCTCATTTACCACATAAGGGGGGCGGTATATGACAGCGATCATTTTGGATATTGGCGTGATAGTCATACTGATAGTGACCTGTATAGTGGGCTACGTCAGGGGATTTCGCAAGTACTTCATCGGCATGATAGCGGCTGTGCTGGCAACAGCGGCAGCTGCATATGTATCGAACCGTCTTGCCGCACCTGTATATGACAGGTACCTGCGGGAACAGGTAAATACACATGTTGCGGGCGCTATCGAAGATCTTGACCCTAAGAAAGTGGTAATGGATAAGCTGAGAGAACAGGGCTACGGCGACTATATCAGCGAAGATGAGGTATCGGATATTATCTCACAGGGCGGAGATTATCTTGAGAACATCAGCGGTCTGTTAAAGCAGAAGGGAGCTGACAACAGCGAGATAGAACTTCTGCGCAGAAATATCGACGGTTACTTCAACAGCGAACTTCCTGCGACGATCAACCAAAAGCTCGATGAAAGCGGGCTGACACGATATATCGACAACGTTAATATCTCGGCAGACCAGCTGCGCGAATGTGTCACCCGCGCCGCTACACAGAGTAAGGAGGATGCGGCGGACTACATCGTTGAAAAGGCGATAAAGCCCATACTTGTAGGCGTTATAAGGACGATATTGTTTGCGGTGTGCTATGCGGCAGCGGCACTTCTGCTGAAACTGATAGTTTTCATATCGGGCGTAATGGATACTGTGCCCGAAGTCAAGGCGGCAGACCGTTTTGCGGGGCTGGTGCTTGGCGCGATAAAGGGATTGCTGTACTGTTCGGTGGTGGGCTGGGCGCTCAGCATGTTTTGCAGTACGACCAAAAACAGCATGACTGTTTTCAATGCGGATATAAGTGAAAAGACATTCCTTTTCAGATATTTCTTTGATTTTTTCTATAAATAGTAAGCGAAAGGAGAATTGACCATGATAAAATGTTCAAGATGCGGCAAAAGACCTGCGGTGGTATTCGTATCATCGGCAAACCCAAATGACCCTACAAAGGCTATGAAGAACGAGGGTCTGTGCCTTAGCTGCGCAAGAGAACTGAAAATACCCCAGGTAGAGGACTACATCAAGAAGATGGGTATTTCTGATGAGGACATCGAGGCAATGAACGACACCTTTGAGGACCTTGACGACGGCATGGATTTTGAGCCCGGCGGAAGCGGCACGATGCCCGATATACTGTCTAATCTCTTCGGCGGCATAAAAAATATGGCTGACAGTCTGGAGAAGAACCTGACAGGCGGTGAGGGCTTCGGTGCGATAAAGCCTGACTCTTCTTCGAGAAGGCGTGAGAAAAACGATCAGCGCGGAAAAGAGCCTGTGGGAAAGAACGGCAAGAAGCTGAAATTCCTGAACAACTACTGCACAAATCTGACGCAGAAAGCTCGTGACGGCGAACTTGATAACATCATCGGCAGAGAGCGTGAGATCTCAAGAGTTGAGCATATACTGTCAAGAAGGCAGAAGAACAATCCCTGCCTGATAGGTGAAGCGGGTGTCGGCAAGACCGCCATCGCTGAGGGCATCGCACAGAAGATAGTAAAGGGCGATGTGCCTTTCCACCTGGCAGACAAGGAGATATATCTGCTCGACCTGACTTCGCTGGTGGCAGGCACACAGTTCCGCGGACAGTTTGAGAGCCGCTGCAAGAGCCTGGTGGAAGAGGTCAAGTCTGAGGGCAATATAATACTGTTCATCGACGAGGTGCATACTCTTGTGGGTACAGGCGACTCCGAAGGCAGCATGAATGCGGCTAATATACTGAAGCCCAGCCTTTCAAGGGGCGAGATACAGGTGATAGGTGCGACTACTTTTGCTGAGTACCGCAAGTATATCGAGAAAGATTCGGCACTTGAAAGACGCTTCCAGCCCGTCACTGTCGGTGAACCCACTGTTGAGGACACCATCACCGTCCTTGAGGGCATAAGCAAGTATTATGAAGAGTACCACCGCGTACATGTCAGCAACGAGTCGCTGAGAAAGTGCGCCATACTCTCCGAAAGATACATCAACGACCGTTTCCTGCCCGATAAAGCCATCGACCTGCTGGACGAAGCCTGCGCATGCGCAAGCATCAGGACTCCCGAGATAGGCGAGTACGACAAGCTGAAAAAGGAACTGAAAGATCATATAGATAAGGCAGACGCTCTCGAACAGGGAAGTGACCCCGATTATGAAGCCATAGCCCGCGAGAAGAGCGAGGTCAGCCGCATGCAGAAACAGCTGGACGACCTGAAAGAAAAGCTGGATCAGGTATATGTGACCGATGATGACATATCAAAGGTAATAGAGCTGTGGACAGGTATACCTGCCAACAAGATCGCACAGAGCGAGTTCAACAAGATAAGAAATCTGAAAGACGAGATGTCAAAGCGCATCATCGGTCAGGAAGAAGCTGTGGATAAGGTGGCAAAAGCTATCAAGCGCACCCGCGTGCAGCTCGACAAGCGCCGCCGCCCTGCATCGTTCATTTTTGTCGGACCTACGGGCGTGGGCAAGACCGAACTGGTAAAGGTGCTGGGCGAATCGCTGTTCGATGCCACCGAACCGCTGATAAGGATAGACATGTCGGAGTATATGGAGAAGCACAGCGTTTCAAAGCTGATCGGTTCGCCTCCCGGATATGTGGGCTTTGACGAGGCAGGTCAGCTGACTGAAAAGGTAAGGCGCAAGCCGTACAGCGTGGTGCTGTTCGACGAGATAGAAAAGGCGCACCCCGATGTTATGAACCTCCTCCTTCAGATACTTGACGAGGGCAGGCTGAACGACTCGCAGGGCAGAAGTGTTTCATTTGAGAACACTGTCATAGTAATGACATCGAATGCGGGTGCTGCTGACAAGGATTCGGGCGTGGGCTTCAACAAGACAGAGACCGAGATAGCTGAAAACAAGGCGATGAAGGCTCTGCGTGAGTTCCTGAAACCCGAATTTCTGGGCAGAGTTGACGAGATAGTGATGTTCAACCAGCTGACTAAGGAGGACTATGCTAAGATAGCCGCGCTGATGCTGGACGAGATGAAAGCACCGCTGTCTGAAAAGGCGATCAGGCTGGAGTACACCGACAAGGCACTTGAACTGATAGCTGAAAAGAGTCACGGAAAGCGTCTTGGTGCAAGAGATATACGCCGTGTTATCCGCACAGAAGTAGAGGATAAGATAGCGGAAGTCATCGTTGAAAATGGCGAGGGCTGCATAACTCTTGTAAAGATAGATGCTGACGGCGATGCCCTGACAGTCACAACAGAATGACATGCTTGACCCTCAGATAAGGGATAAGCTGTTCTTTGAGATCGAAACGACTTCCCCGAAAATACGCATTTTCGAGGAAGTCGTTATCGGTAAGTCGCGGTGTGATTTTTACGCGGTGACAGATAAGCTGACAGGCTACGAGATAAAGAGCGATGCTGACAGCTATGCCCGTCTGCGTTCGCAGGTGAAAAGCTATGACAGCTTTTTTGACGAGAATTACCTTGTGGTCGGCAGAAGCCACCGCAAGTCTGCCGAAGCGCATATACCCGAATACTGGGGCGTTATAGTCGTGGACGAGGACAGCATTGAAACTGTCAGGTGCGCCCGTCCTAACCCGAAAGCTAAGCTGTCAAATCAGCTGAGGCTTCTCTGGAAAAGGGAACTGTGGAACATACTCGACAGGTTCAGCCTGCCGAAATACCGCAATTGCAGCCGACAGTTCATAACAAAAAAACTGCTCGCATGCATCGACGAACAGCTTTTAAAGCCTGAGATCTGCCACGAACTGTTCGAGCGCGACTATGTTGAAGAAGGCTTTGTATGATAACAAAAAACCATCGCCGCTATGCGTGACGATGGTTTTCTTTTTATTAGAATCTCAATTTGGTTGTGTATTGTTCCCCCGCCGAAGGCGGGGGAACAATACGAAAGAACAGCCATTTTGTATCATCAGCAATACACATCAAAATAGGGAGTTATTAGATAATATCAGAGGGACTTTTTGCCTTTGACATGTGCCGCTATCTTTGAAACATCGGTGACGTTCACCTTGCCGTCGCCGTTAACGTCGGCGTTAGCCTTGCCTTCGCTGTTCAGCGCTCTGATACCCTTGACATGTGCCGCGACCCTTGTTACGTCAGCGGCATTTACTTTGCCGTCGCAGTTGGCATCGCCCCTGCCGCCCGAAGAGCCTCCCGCATAAACATAGTTTATACCGCAGTATTTGGCATATTCCTCGCCTGCTGTGCCTGCTGTGACCTTTGCAGTGAAGCCGCTGACTTTATTTGAGTTGGCATCAAAGCCGATGGCATAGCTGCCCACATTCTGCACTCTTGCGGGTATGTTCAGTGACTTGAGTGAGGTACAGCCGCGAAAAGCGCTGTCAGAGATGTTGCATACATTTTCGGGTATGGTGACACTTCTGAGCCTGGAGCAGTCATAGCACATCGACTGCGGTATGCTGTCCAGCATTGAGGGCAGTACCAGCGTTTCGAGTTCCTTGCAGCCCGAGAATACCTCAGAGCCGAGTACACAGACTTTAGCGGGTATGGTGACGTTTTTCAGTGCAGTGTTAGCAAAGCATATCCTGCCAATATACAGGACAGATGACGGTATGTTTATGGAGCTGAGCTTAGTGCAGTCAAAGAAAGCCTGGTCTTCCAGTACCTCGACATTTTTGCTCATCTGCACCGATGTAAGCTCATAACAGCTGTAAAATGCGTCCTTGTGTATTATCTTTACGGTGTCGGGAATAACTACTGTTTTCATGTGTTTGTGGAACATGAATGCGTCCTCATCTATCTCGACCACCGTGTTGCCGAACAGCGTTTCGGGTATCACGATGTTCTCAGTGTTGGGGCTTACGCATTTTTTGATGGAGCATGTACCGTTGCCGAATTCGTTTATAACGAATGCACCCGAGGAATTTTCTGCGTGCGCCACTATCGCGCCCGTCTGCTGTGCTGTGTAAGGCAGGTAAGCTGCCCCGCCGAAAGCCAAACCAAGTGCCAGTGTGAATGCTGCGATTTTCTTCATAATTATTATCTCCTTATCTGTTTTATCCTGATTTGGCTGTGTACTGCTTTCCTCCGACAAATGCGCGGGGGAAATACAAAAAGCAGTGATTTTGCAGTATCGGCAATACACATCAAAATCAGGAGAGCTTTTTTATCCGAAATACGGATATGTTTTTTTAACAACAATTATTATAGAATATTGTTGCAAATTTGTCAAGCGATAATAGTAGCAATTACGCAACTATCTGTGGCAAATAGGGCGCTTTTAACGACTCCCGATTTTGATATGTATTGCTGATGATACAAAACGGCTGTTCTTTCGTATTGTTCCCCCGCCTGCGGCGGGGGAACGATACACAACCAAATTGGGCTTTTAACGATAAAGCGAGGCGATGATGCGCTGTCAGCAGGAATGGCAAAGCCTCAGCCGCTTTCAGGGACGGGCGAGCTTTCAGCACCGCAGCCGACGGGAGATATGGGGCGCTCAATTATCCTTTTGTTTACCGCATTTTCAGATGGTGTGCTAAAGGAATGACCATTTTTTTGAATGTGATTATCCCGTTGATACACCAAAATAAACGATGTTATATCGGGAACCAAATACAGTTGGCGGTTATCTTTTCCCAGCCTGCGGCGAGGGAAAGATAATATCAACTCAGTTTTTCCTCATTGATAAAGGTATTTTGCAGTGGTGTGCTAAATGAATGACCATTTTTTTGAATGATCTCGGCGGATAATGGAAAGTTCTGTATTGACTTTTTGGGCGGGATATGGTATAATCACTGTTAGTTATGACTAATATCGAGGAGTTGACTTATGCAGACTGTTTCACGTATTTTACCTGTACTGATGTGTCTGACCATGCTGAGTTCGTGTGCATCAGATGCGGAGAAAGCCCCTGCCGCTGACCCGAATGAAAAGAACAGCGGGTCGGTATTTGCTATGGATACTTATATCACTGTTACCGCTTACGGAGAGAACGGCGAGAAGGGCATTTCGGCGGCTACAAAGGAGATAGAGCGGCTGGAAAAGCTGTGGTCGGTGACGGACGAGGGCAGTGAGATATATGCCGCTGACCATGCGGGCGGTGCTGAAATATCCATAAGCGGGGAAACTGCTGAGCTGATAAGATTTGCTGAAGAAATGCACAGCAGGACGAATGGTGCGCTGGATATAAGCCTTTATCCCGTGCTGAGTGCGTGGGGGTTCACGACGGGGAAGTACCGCGTGCCCGACGATGATGAGATAGCACAGCTTCTCGGACGTACAGGAGTTGACAGGATAAAGCTCGGCGACAACAAGCTGACTCTGCCAAAGGATATGGAGATAGATCTCGGGGCGGTGGCGAAAGGCTGTGCGGGCGACAAAGCGGCTGCTGCGCTGAAAGAAAGCGGTGTAGAATGCGCTCTGTTGGATCTGGGCGGCAACATACAGACTGTCGGGGAGACAAAACCTGACGGCTCAAAATGGAAGATAGGGATAAGAGACCCTAATGGAGAAGGTTCTGCGGCTACTCTGGAGATCGGCGAGGGCGTGGTGATAACCTCGGGCGGGTATGAGCGCTTTTTTGAGCAGGACGGTGAGATATACAGGCATATACTCGACCCGAAAACGGGAAAGCCTGCGGATAGCGGCCTGGTGAGCGCCACTGCCATCGGCAGGGAAGGGCGTTACTGTGATGCACTTTCGACCTCGCTTTACGTGCTGGGTGAAGAGGGCGCAGAAAAGCTCTGGCGGGAAAGCGGAGATTTCGACATGGTGCTTATCGCTGACGACGGTAGCGTTACGATAACAGAGGGGATAGAGGACAGTTTTTCGCTGACGATCCCTGCGGAGCTGAAGGTGCTTAGAAGATGAGCAGGCGGGCTGTATTTATTATGATAACGGCGGCAGTTCTGCTGGGGGCGGGAGCATGGTGCGTCTGCCTGATGATGAAGCCTGCGGGGGACACTGTTATCATATCGCAGGACGGAAAGGAGCTGTACAGGCTGGACATGGGGCGTGAACCTGACCGCATTATCGAGGTGGAATATGAGGGGCGCAGGAACGTCATCGAGATAAAGAACGGCGAGATATTCATGGCTGAGGCGGACTGTCCCGATCACATATGCGTAGAAACGGGAAAGCTGAGGGCTGACACGCCGATAGTCTGCCTGCCGAACAGACTGGTGATAGAATATGAAGAGCGCGGACTTGACGGGACGGCGAGGTGACAGCATGGACGTTAAAAAGCTGACAAAACTGGGACTGCTGACTGGTCTGGCGCTGATAATATTTATAGTTGAACTGCGGCTGCCCGATATTGTGCCGATACCGGGAGTAAAACTAGGGCTGGCTAATATTGTGACAGTATACTGCATATACAGTTTTTCGCCCGCTGAAACGGCGCTGATGCTTTTTTCGAGGATACTGCTGGGGGCGCTGTTCGCGGGCAATCTGATGGCGCTCTGGTATAGCATAGCGGGCGGTGCGATGTGTTTTGCGGGCATGGTGCTTTTAAAAAAGGCGGCAGGCGAGAAAAACATGTGGTTCCTGAGTGTGGTGGGGGCGCTTCTCCACAACATCGGGCAGATATGTGTGGCGATGCTGGTGCTGAAAAGCAGTACGGTGATAGGCTATCTGCCGTTTTTGATGGTTTCGGGATGCATAGCGGGGCTGTTCACGGGGATATGTGCGCAGCTGATAAGCAGTCGGCTGAAAAAAAGGTGAACAAGAAAAGATATGGGGGAAAGTGTTCCTGCTGTGATACGGCGGGAACGCTTTTTCGTGCGGAACTGCGATGGCTTCGGGGTGCATAGCGGGGCTGTTCACGGGGATATGTGCGCAGCTGATAAGCAGTCGGCTGAAAAAAAGGTGAACTATAGCAATCCGCCTTAAAATTCAGACAAAATCCAGTCACAAAATCCATAGATCCGAGCTTTTGCGACTGGATTTTGTGAATTTAAATAGTTGGATTGC
>NZ_CACWPP010000032.1 GCF_902762735.1 uncultured Ruminococcus sp. | reverse complement strand
CGTGCCGCCGACAAAGCGTAGCAAAAACACAAAGCGAAGCCGAGTCAAAGCGCGCGGTCAAGCCTCGCGCCAGCAGGCTTGCGGGGAGCGCGAGGGGCAATTCATAATTCATAATTCATAATTCATAATTATTGGCATGCATCGGAGAATGCCGTGCCGCCAACAAAGCAGAGCAAGTACACAAAGCAACGCGCGAGTCAAAGCGGTCGGTCAAGCCCGCCGCCAGAGGGCTTGCGGGGAGTTTGAGGGGCAGCGCCCCTCAATCGGGGAAGCAGACCAAAAAGCGACACATAAAACCGTTTGGGCGAACAAAGCAAAAGACGGAAAGAGGTCAAAGAAAAAGACCTCAGCGAACCAAAAGCGGGCAATTCGCCAAGAAAAGAGCGTGCGCAAATCCCTTGATAAACGCAAAACCATGTGCGGGTGCGAATTGCCCGCGTTCACTAGCCGAACAGCGTAGCGTTTTCGGCGTTCGCGGCGCAGTCCCCCGCGATAGAACAGTGAACGATAGTGGGCGTTCGCGGCGCAGTCCCCCGTGATAGAACAGTGAACGATAGTCGGCGTTCGCGACGCAGTCCCCCGCGATAGAACAGTGAACGATAGTGGGCGTTCGCGGCGCAGTCCCCCGCGATAGAACAGTGAGCGATAGTCGGCGTTCGCGGCGCAGTCCAAACAGCAGTTCGGCATTCCCACACTAAAAATCTGATACCCATTTTATCAACATTCAAACCGTCCCGATGTTAAAAACTTCGGGGCGTTTTTTATTCGGTGAGATACACAGCAACTCCCGCCCGCAGTTTTACAAATGCAAAGTAAGCAGGAGCGCTGTCACGAAAATATATGAACTTCTCAACATTCATGCTGCCGATGGTGTTAAAAACTCGGGGAGGTTTTCTTGAATTAACACGCCACAAAGATGTTTCGCAAGAATAGTGAAATATTGTGAAAAACGACTAAATTTCATATCGGGGCAAAAAAAGTTTGAAAAACTCTTGAAAGTGAACTGATAAATGATGTATAATAAAGTAGAGTAGACTTTATATATATTATAAAGTCGGAAAGGAGCAGACGATGGATAAGGACGAGAATATCACCGAAGAAGAGGAAGTTCGGAACGAACAGACTAATGACCTTGACGATGTGGCAGATATGATAATGGCGGCAGATCTGAATGAGCATGCAGATGAAGAAACTGCGGAAGAAATCGTTCCCGAAGAAACAGAACAGCCCGAAGCTGAAGAATTGCCGACAGCCGATGAGATACCGCAGACAGACGAGATAACGATGCCCGAAGAGGATATTGAGGAAATACCCGCTGTCAGCGAAAATGTCGTGACTAAGCGAAAGATAAGGATAATCAGCCCGATATTGTTCGTCATCGTTGTGTGCTTCTGTATAATAGCAGGTGCAAATATGATCTCTCAGCAGAATGAGATCGAACAGCTGGAACAGGAAACTGTTATGATGTCAGGCAAGATAGAGGAAACAAAGCAGATAAACGATGAGTATACTGCACTCCTCAATGCCGATGAAGATGAGTTCATGGAGAGAGTTGCGGTGGAACAGCTGGGATATTCGTATCCTAACGAGAAACGCTATTATATAGTAAACAGATCACAGGATAAGTAAACTGCGGCGGCGCTGAAACGTCTGCCGAGAATTATAAAAGTGAGGAAGTAAAAAATAAATGCAGCTTGAAGTAGGAAAAATCTATGAGGGAAAAGTAACAGGCATCACAAAGTTCGGCGCTTTTGTCGAGCTGGATAAGGATACCACAGGCATGGTGCATATCTCGGAAGTGGCGAATACTTTCGTCAATGAGATAAAAGACCATTTGCAGGAAGGTCAGACCGTTAAGGTAAAGGTGCTGAGTATGGGAGAGGACGGTAAGATCTCACTGTCCATCAAAAAGGCACAGCCCGCTCCCCAGCGCAGACCCGCAGAACGCGGCGGCAGACCGAACGGCGGCGCACCCCGCGGTGACAGGGGCGACAGAAATGATAAGAGACAGGGCGGCAGACCTCAGCAGGGCTCTTTCAGACCGAGAAGAGATGACAGACCTCCGCAGGATTTCAGCAAGAACCCGCCCCCGATATATGACCCCAATCAGAATTCGGGCAACGCCGATTTTGAGGATATGCTCAGCAAATTCAAGGCTTCCAGCGATGAGAAATTCTCTGACCTGAAAAAGATCACCGATAATAAAAGACGCTCACCCTCGCGCAGAAAGTGAGCTGAGGGAGAATTATGGAATCATTCAAGAAAGGCTTCGCGTTCATATTCTTTATGCTGGCAGGCATAGTGCTGGGCGCTTTCCTTGCCATCGTCTGCGAAGGCAAGCCGTATGTTGACTGGCTGAGCTGGGGAAAAGACATCGGTGTACAGGATCTTTCCGTCGATCTCTATGTGATAAAGTTTACACTCGGATTGATGGTGCATGCAACTATCTCGCAGATAGTTACCATACTTGCAGCGCTGATAGCGTTCGCAAAAGTCGGCAAAAATATATGAAAAAACTGTTTGCGGCGGCGATGGTCATTTTTGCTGTCAGCCTTTCGGCTTGCGGCAGGGTCGAGGATAAAGCAGGAGGCGCACTCATAAAAAAGGCGCGTGAGGAATATACTTCTCTTAACAGCGCTAAGGTCGTTATGACAGATCTTTCAACAGGTGAAGAAGCACAGAGCTTTACTTTCAAGTACGATGAAAAAGATACACTGGTGTATGCTTACTACGGCAAAAGCGCCAACAGTGAGTATGCCCAGTATAATAACGGACTTGAGTGCTTCACATATGAAAACGGTGAGGTCAGCCATATGTCAAAGGGCGATGCGGAATTTGTGCGGTATACACGAAAACTCCCGCACCCGCAGGCTGATGCGGGTCTGCTTATATACAGCCCCGAAAATATAACCGATGCTAAGGAAGAAACTGTCAGCGGCGGCATAAAAGTCACCCATATCTATGATGCGCAGAAGATAGGTGCGCAGGTCGAAGAAGGAAATGTCACAGGCTTCAGGGCTGAGTATATGTTCGATAATGACGGTGTGCTGGAGTATTTTGATGAGATAACTGACTCTGAAAATAACGGCAGACAGGAAACTTATGCCTATCGTGTTGAGATTACTCAACAAAACAGCGTGGATACTGTTGAAAATACGGTAAAAAGATTTATGGATAAGTAAGATCGGGCAAGGTATCCTGCTTGTTTTTTGTAAGGTGGAACTGGTCAATGAAATACTTGAACGAGGCGGCAGAAATGTCCGCACAGGACGAAAAAGCCGCAGTTAGCAGAGATAAAACTATTATCAGAACAAGCATAGTAGGTATCGGCGCTAACCTGCTGCTGGCAGGCTTCAAAGCAGTCGTCGGCGTGATAAGCGGGTCTATCGCCATCGTGCTGGACGCTGTAAATAACCTGAGTGATGCCGCATCATCTGTCATAACCATCGCGGGTACTAAACTGGCGGCTAAACACCCCGATAAAAAACACCCGTGGGGCTACGGCAGGATAGAATATCTGACGGCTATGGTAATTTCGCTTATCGTGCTTTATGCAGGCATAACCTCGCTGGTCGAGTCGGTAAAGAAGATACTTGTGCCCGTCATACCCGATTATTCGACACCCTCGCTGATAATAGTAGGCGCGGCTGTTGCGGTGAAGATCATGCTGGGCAGATACGTCAAAGGCGTGGGCGAAAAGGTCAACTCCGATTCGCTGATAAATTCAGGCACAGATGCCACGATGGATTCCGTCATTTCGGCGGCTACTCTCGGCGCGGCGATCATCTACCTGACTCTCGGTATAAGCCTTGAGGCTTTTCTCGGCGGTGTCATCTCGATCGTCATTATAAAATCAGGTATAGAGATGCTGGGCGGTACTCTGTCGGAGATACTCGGCGAAAGGGTAAGCCCCGAAAAAGCGGCTTCCGTTATTGAGGCTGTAAAAAGCTGTCCCGATGTTATTGGCGCTTATGACCTGGTGCTGCACGATTACGGTCCGGATCAGACCAACGGTTCGGTGCATATCGAGGTCGCTGATACCCATACAGCACATGAGATAGATATTATCATACATGATGTCACTGCAAGGGTCTATACAAAAACAGGTGTTATACTCACCGCTGTCAGCATATATGCCATGAACACTCAGGTGTCTGAGATAGTCAGTCTGCGCAAACAGGTCTGCGATATAGTCATGTCAAATAAGAATATAATACAGGTACACGGCTTCTATGCCGATATTGAAAAGAAAATCATGCACTTTGATATGGTGGTCAGCTTTGATGAAGATGACAGACTTGCTTTGTTCAGAAAAGCCCTCGATGATGTGAAGGCTTTTCTGCCTGATTATGATGTGACAGCATCTCTCGATACAGATTACAGTCTTACAGAATAATGAGAAATATGACTATCCCTTTAGCACACCAATGCAAAATACCTTTATCAATGAGGAAAAAATGAGTTGATGTTATCTTTCCACCGCCGCAGGCGGGGGAAAGATGACCGCCAACTGTATTTGGTTCCCGATATGACATCGTTTATTTTGCTCCCAATTTTGATGTGTATTGCTGATGATACAAAATGGCTGTTCTTTCGTATTTTTCCCCCGCCTGCGGCGGGGGAAAAATACACAACCAAATTGGGATCTATTTTGGTGTATCAGCGGGATGATCACATAATGAGAAATAAATGCTAAAAAGATATTTAAGAGAATTATACGGTGAAAAATATACCTACGTCTGCGAGGAAATGCTGGAAGGCATAATGGACGCTATCTTCGGTATAATAGCAGAAAATGACTATGACAAGATATATGACGGCATGCCCATCTATGCGGGTTTTACGGTGTATAAGCTGAACAGGTACGATGATATGTATGAGATACTCGCTCCCGATTTCAGCGATAATGACCCCACTACCGCCTTTAAGACAGACTTGACGGAGTCTTTTCTTATCGAATACAGACAGGCTTCGCTGGTTTCAGGACTGGGGCTGGTCGGCAGACCTTTCCACAGTACCGAAACTGTCTTTGTTGAAAAAGGCGCTCTCGAAGCGGAAGAAGTCATTATGACCAGAAAAACTACCGATGATGGTTCGCACTGGGAGATAGTAAAGATAAAATGCTATGACGATGAACCTGAAAAGACCTCCGCAAAGCCCGAATTTGATGAGATACCCGCCTGTATGCTCGTGAAAGACCATTCATGGGCGGCAGATGTGCTGGCACTGCCCGATAATTACAGCGTAAAATTCAAAAAAGGCGAGATAAAAAAGATATACAGCGATAACAAAAAGAAGCTGTACGGCTAGGAGGTACAACATATGGTGATAACCTACACCGAAGAGATAAACGGCATAAACTATACTTTTTCAGCAGATGAATCTCTCAGGCTGCTGGCAGAACCCCTGCTGGAAAGCCTTGAATATGACATCGCAAAGGAAAAGGTCAGGGACGGTTTCCGCATAGCTTCGGGGTTTACCACTTTTATGCTGAGCCGACACGGTGACGGCTATGATATTGCCGCCCCCGATTATACAGATGATCCGCTGACTGTCCTCACGACAGACCTCACACTTGCACTGCATATACAGTACAGACAGGTGTATTTACTGCGCAGACTGGGCGTTGTGGGCAAAGCTGTAAATTACTATGATATTATCGTCGCCGCAAAAGGTGCGCTCGAAAAAGAAAACATCTACATGCAGAGGTATAATGACCCCGATATAAAAGGCTGGGTCATAAACACCTATGAACGTGACGAAAACGGCAAAGCAATACCTGACGAAGCTGACGAGTACGAAAGTTTCCGCGCCTACGAACTGATAAAACTCCGCCCCGCGCTGGTAGATGTGCTTTGTCTGCCCGATGACTATATAGCAGTGTTTGAGGGCGAAGAACTCAAAGCAGTTCTCAACGATGATAATGATGACCTGTTGGAAAATAATGATAAATAATTATGGTTATCCCCTTAACACACCAACTAAAAATGCGGTAAACAAAAGGATAATTGAGCGTTGTATATTTTTCCCCCGCCTGCGGCGGGGGAAAAATATACGTCAAGAACCTTAAGTTCTGTATAACCGCTGTTTTTGTGGTGTATCAGCGGGATGATCACATAAATAATTACACGCTGCATATCCCTGCAAAAGATGGTGATACTATTCTTAAAGGGAAGTGCGGCGCTTTTTTATTTCAATCCCAATTTGGTTGTGTATTGTTCCCCCGCCGCAGGCGGGGGAACAATACGAAAGAACAGCCATTTTGTATCACATCAAAATTGGGAGTTATTTCATCGTAAAAACGACTTTGACAAACAATTCACATTATGCCCTTGACAAATGGGCTGAAACGTGGTATGATAACAATAGTTAGTTTGTAATAACTATAATCAGAAGTTAGCCTAAGCTAACAAATTTACACAAAAGGAGTTATAACTATGGATTATCTTGAGATCGAAAAGGTAATAGGCAGAGAAATACTCGACTCACGCGGCAACCCTACCGTTGAGGCTGAGATCACTCTGGCAGACGGCACTGTTGCAAGAGGTACAGCACCTTCAGGCGCTTCCACAGGTGAGTTTGAGGCACTTGAACTGAGAGATGGTGACAAGAGCAGGTATCTCGGCAAGGGCGTGCAGAAGGCTGTTGAAAATATCAACACCACCATCGCAAAGACTATCACAGGTATGGACGCTTCGGATATTTACGCTATCGACAAGGCTATGATAAAGGCTGACGGTACTAAGGACAAGTCCAATCTGGGCGCAAATGCTATACTGGCAGTTTCCATCGCATGCGCAAGAGCTGCCGCAGCTTCGCTGGATATTCCGCTTTACAGATTTTTAGGCGGAATTCAGGGTACAAAGCTCCCTGTTCCTATGATGAACATTCTCAACGGCGGCGCACATGCTGACAGCGCAGTTGATACTCAGGAATTTATGATAATGCCTGTCGGCGCACCTTCTTTCAAGGAAGCGCTGAGATGGTGCGCTGAAGTTTTCCATAAGCTGAAGGCACTCATCAAGGAGATGGGCGACGTTACCGCTGTTGGCGACGAGGGCGGCTTCGCACCCAACAAGCTGAAGAGCGATGAAGAAGCTATCGAGAAGATACTGGAAGCTATCAAGGCGGCAGGTTTCGAGCCTGGCAAGGACTTTATGATCGCTATGGACGCCGCTTCCTCTGAGTGGAAGAGCGAAAAGGGCAAGGGCTTCTACAAGCAGCCAAAGAGCGGCAAGGAGTTTACTTCTGATGAGCTGATCGCTCACTGGGAGAGCCTTGTTGACAAGTACCCCATCATCTCCATCGAAGATGGTCTTGATGAAGAGGACTGGGAAGGCTGGCAGAGAATGACCGCTAAGATCGGTCATAAGGTCCAGCTGGTAGGCGATGATCTGTTCGTTACCAACACCGAAAGACTGTCTAAGGGCATCGGTCTGGGCGCTGCTAACTCTATCCTCATCAAGCTCAACCAGATCGGTTCTGTTTCCGAAACTCTGGAAGCTATCAAGATGGCTCACAAGGCAGGCTACACCGCAATTTCTTCCCACCGTTCGGGCGAAACTGCCGATACCACCATCGCTGACCTCGCAGTTGCACTGAACACCTGCCAGATCAAGACAGGCGCACCTTCCAGATCCGAGAGAGTTGCAAAGTACAACCAGCTGCTGAGGATAGAAGAAGAACTGGGCGATGCTGCTGAGTATCCGGGCATGGCTGCATTCAATGTAAAGAAGTGATCATTTAACGTAAACGACAGATCGTTCTCTTTGTTCTGCACTAACGGACGGCTTGCTTTTTGCGGCTGTAAGTGCTGAATGTTCAGAGATCTATGTTGTTTATCATATCTTCCTTCCTGAATAAAGCGTCTCTGCACCACGTATCTTCCTGCAAAAAGCGGGAAGAATCGTGGTGCGGGGCGCTTTTTTGGTCTGTTGACAAAAAATCGGGCGTTGCCTTAAAATAAATTTCATGATCTGTATTTTGCAGATTATGAAATTCGCCTATAATCGGGGAATTAGTCACACTAGGTTAGTGTAAAACGGAGATTTTTTGCAGGATTGTGCTTTTTTACTTGCAAAAATCAAAGAAATGGAGTACAATACAATAGTCGAAATTAATTTTTCTACTAAAAATTGATCCCAATTTGGTTTCGTATTGTTCCACCGCCGAAGGCAGGGGAACAATACGAAAGAACAGCCATTTTGTATCATCAGCAATACACATCAAAATTGGGAGAAAAATTATGCTATGTAATGTTGGAGGTCACGAGTATGAAGCTCACAGAAATGTCCCGCGAGGAACTGCTGGAATTCAAGAACAAGGTGCAGGAGGAGTATGACGGTTACAAGGCTCAGGGTCTTGCGCTGAATATGGCACGCGGCAAGCCCGCCGCTGAACAGCTTGACCTGACTGAGGGTCTGCTGACTGCTGTTTCAAAGAGCAGTGACTGCTTTGATGATGAAGGTCTTGATTGCAGAAACTATGGCGGTCTTGACGGTCTGCCCGCTGCAAAGAAACTGTTCGCACCCATGCTGGGCGTAAGCGAGAAGGAGCTGATCGTATTCGGCAACTCCAGTCTGAATATAATGTACGATACCATCGCAAAGTATCTGCTGTTCGGTGTTGATGAGCAGTCCAAGCCCTGGAGAGATCAGGGTAAGATCAAGTGGCTCTGCCCTGTTCCGGGTTATGACAGACACTTCCTTATCTGCGAGAAGTTCGGCATCGAGATGATAAATATACCTACTGATGAGAACGGTCCTGATATGGATATGGTCGAGAAGCTGGTGGCTGAGGACGAGAGCATCAAGGGTATCTGGTGCGTGCCGATGTACGCTAACCCCACAGGTGTTACTTACAGCGATGAAGTCGTAAAGAGATTTGCAAACATGAAAACAAAGGCTTCCGACTTCCGTATCTTCTGGGATAACGCTTACTGCGTACACCACCTGAACGATACTCCCGACAAGCTGCTGAACATTCTTGACGAGTGCAAGGCTGCGGGCTGCCCTGAGAGAGTTGTTATGTTCGCATCGACTTCAAAGATCAGCTATGCGGGCGCAGGTGTTGCCATCATGGGCGCAAGCGAAGCAAATGTCAAGTATATCCTTTCGCTGATGACTGTTCAGACCATCGGTCACGATAAGATCAATCAGCTCAGACACGTTAAGTTCTTCGGCGATTTTGAGGGTCTCAAAGAGCATATGAAGAAGCACAGAGCGCTCATAGCTCCCCGCTTTGAAGTTGTGCTGAACACCCTTGAAAATGAGCTGGGCGAACTGGGCATCGCACAGTGGACAAAGCCAAACGGCGGTTATTTTGTCAGCTTCAATGCTATGAACGGCACTGCAAAGCGCATCGTTACTCTCTGTAAAGAGGCAGGCGTAGTGCTGACAGGCGCAGGCGCAACATTCCCCTACGGCAAAGACCCTGAGGATAAGAATATCAGAGTTGCTCCCACCTATCCCCCTGTTGAGGAACTGAAGATAGCTGCCAAGCTGTTCACCGTATGCGTAAAGCTGGCAAGCGCTGAAAAGCTCCTCGAGGCGTAAGAATTCCACTCAGCTCTCCCTGAGCTGACAAAATATACGATCATCAAAAACACCTCTGTATCATATATGGTACAGAGGTGTTTTGTGTCTGTTGATATTAAGCGTTCTCAGCCAGTGCCTTCTCCACGGCTTTTGCCAGCTGATCGGCACAGGAAGTGCCCCTGCCGTTGCAGTCGTTGCCTTTAAGTATGCGCACCGCATCTTCCGCGCTCTGACCTTCCAGCAGTTTGCCGATGGCTTTCAGGTTGCCGTTGCAGCCGCCCTCAAAGCTGACGCTGTGCAGCTTGCCGTCCTCAATGTCAAAGCTGATCTGCCGCGAACAGACTCCGCGCGGGGTGTACTTGTAAGTTGCCATTTCACTCACTCCTTCAAAATTTTCTCAGTTGTTTTTTGTTTTCTCCCAATTTTGATGTGTATTGCTGATGATACAAAATGGCTGTTCTTTCGTATTGTTCCCCCGCCTTCGGCGGGGGAACAATACACAGCCAAATTAGGATTTTGTTTTTAATGTCAGTCTCAGCAGAAATACCGTCCCCACGAACATTGCTCCGCCCGCAGAAAATGCGAATATCGCCGCAGTGCGGTCGCTGTCCACCCTGTCATTGAGATAGTACAGGTCGGGGTCATCGGGCGAGTAGTATATGCTTATAGCGTCGCCTGCTTTTCTGCCGTTTATCTCTGCGTAGATGTTTTTGTGCCTGAACACGGCATCATCTTCAACATTTATAAGAATGTTGAATTTGCCCGCAGCGTAGCGGTATTCAGGCGATGCGAGGTCGTCTGCATGTACTCTGCCGACCACTTCGCGTTCCACAGTACCATTCACGACTGCTGTGCATTTTTCTTTGAAACCGTTGTAGCGGTGCATCATGTAAAAACCGCCGCACACGAATATCAGCCCGAAAAATGCCACCAGTCCCACACAGAACAACTTCGCCGCCCGTGAACTGCCATCTCTTACGGACATATTTACCACGCCCCCTGACTTTTTACTATTATACCACACACCACTCTAAAAATCAATAACCTGTCTGTTTTTTACCTTATCATTCACCTGAATGACAAGGGCTGTTTCTAAACGTATTTTATAGAAAATGTTAAAAATATGCTTGACAAAGCGAGAAAAATGCTGTATTATATAGATGTATATAAATGGCTTAAATTAAAGAATATGTGTTTATATATAATTTATGTAGAATCGAAAGGAGGGTATTTCGCCGTAAATAACGGCGAAAGCTAATATGCCAAATTGTCCCGAATGTAATTTCCCTTATGAGGAAGGTCAGAAGTTCTGTAACACCTGCGGTGCTAAGCTGCCTGTAAAGGTCAACCAGAAGATCTGTCCTGTCTGCGGCAATACTCTGTTTGATAAAACGAAGGTCTGCAATATCTGCGGTACACCTGTGAGTGTGCCCGAAGATACCACAGCCGCAGAGGAACTTGCAAGACAGCAGGAAATGCTCAAAAACCCGACTATGGATGCAGTCGATGTTCCTGTTATAACAGATGATATGCTGGGTCTTACAGATGAACAGCCAAATAAGGCTGATATGCCTACTATGGACAGCATCTTCATGCCTGGTCAGACCACTGCAAAGCCAAAGCCAAAGCCGAAGCCTGTGCCGATAGCTAAGCCTGCACCTGCACCCGCACCTGTACCTCAGCCGTCTATTGCACCGCAGCAGACACCTCAGATGCAGAATAATTTCCAGCAGCTGAACCAGCAGTCGGCTCAGCCGAGAAATTTCTCATCGGGTGTCCAGCAGCAGAATAATTTTGCACAGCCTGCACAGCAGTATCAGCAGCCGCAGTCTGTGATACCTCAGCAGCCTGCTCAGAATTTCGGTCAGCCTGCTATGCAGCAGAATGCTTATCCCCAGAACAATATGCCTCAAAACAATATGCCGCAGAACGGTCAGCAGAATAATGCCAAGCCTGTAAAGGGCGGCAAGAGCATCGCACCGCTGATACTGATAATTGCAATAATCGCAGTTATACTGGTAGATGTTTTCGTGGTATTCAAAAAGCAGATCTTCGGTGATAAGAATGACAGCAAGTCAAAGAAAAATGCTTCAGTCATCACCGTAATTGATGATCTCGATCAATTCTGAAAGCTGGTCGGAGCATGAAAATGCTCCGATTTTCATGTGGAATGGAGGTATTTAGATGTTCGAGATAAACCGAATGGGGTGCAGCTGTAAGCATGACAGTAATTTTGTGCTTAACCAGCCCAGAGGGTTTGAGGGATATTTGATGCTGTTCATCAAAACGAAAGCGCTGTTTGTTATCAACGGTGTGACCTATAATGTTGAACCGAACACCTTTTTGATATATAACAGAAATTCGCCCCAGTATTACAAAGCCTGCGAGAATGAGTATATCAATGACTGGATACAGTTTGACTGCACTGATGATATTTCATCGGGCATTGAAATAAAGTTCGATACACCGATCTATATCGGTGAGTCCATAAATGTGCCGATGTATTTCCAGCTTATCGCAGACTGTTATTACAGGCGCGACAATCTTGTGACTGCGGGCTTCCTGATAAAGGCACTGCTGAGTGAAGTCTTTTCCGAGAACGGCAAGCAGGAAGAATCGGGGATCGCCCATTACCGCGAACTGCTCGACCTGCGCAGAAAGATCTACGCACAGCCCTCCGAGAACTGGAGCGTTCAGAAAATGGCGCACCAGATCAGCGTGAGCGAGCCGTATCTGCATCTGCTCTACAAAAAGGCTTTTGGTGTCACCTGTAATGCTGATGTGATAAACAGCCGCATAGAGTCGGCAAAGCACTTTCTCGCCTATACCGACCAGACTGTTGAAGAGATAGCATTCACCTGCGGCTATAAAAACGCTGTGCATTTTTCCAGACAGTTCAAACAGGCGGCAGGCATGTCCCCAAGTGAATGGCGCAAAAATAATTCGGTAGTATAAATGATCCCCTGAGCGTTATCGTAAGCGCTCAGGGGATCTGTTTTATCAAAAAGTCATCTGCATCTTATATTATCCCAATTTGGTTGTGTATTGTTCCCCCGCCGAAGGCGGGGGAAAAATACGAAAGAACAGCCATTTTGTTTCTCCTTGATATTGTTTTTCTCAGTGACAATTATAGCACAGCAGATCTGTTCTGTTAATAGAAATGCATAGCTTTTCGCATTTCATCTTATATAGCATTTTCAGGGCTTTTGATGCTCATTCCTGATGGTGATGGTGTACTCTATCACATCATCTTTGTCCACCCGCTTTGCTGTTGCATCAACGCCCGCCAGCTTCATCACTTCCAGCGCCTTGTTTACCGAGTTGAAAAACAGCCGCACATCTTTCAGCATAACTGCCCGCCTTTCGTAGCTGTTCTTTTTTGCCTCTTCCCTTTCAAGACGGGCTATGTATTTTTCAAGGGTATCGACCGTCCAGCCGCCCTCGATGGCTTTTGCCAGCACCTCACGCCTGACTTCATCACTGTTCAGTTTAAGGAGCGCCCGCGCGTGCCGCTCGCTCAGCCCGTGTTCGCAGATCAGTTTCTGCTCGTCGCGGCTAAGTCTCAGCAGTCTCAGCTTGTTGGCTATGGTGGACTGTGCCAGCCCCAGCTTCAGAGCGGCTTCCTCCCGCGTGACTTTCCCGCTGTCCAGTAGCGCACTTATCGCCGCCGCTTCTTCAAAACAGTTCAGGTCGGAACGCTGGATATTCTCCAGCAGTGCCAGCACTGCCGACCTTCCTCTGTCAGCCTTAACGATTATGCAGGGCACGCTTTTCAGTCCCGCAAGTTTTGCCGCCCTCAGTCTGCGTTCGCCCGAGATAAGTTCAAAGCCTTCCTCAGCGCATCTTACTGTCAGCGGTTGGATTATGCCGTTTGCTGATATGCTTTTCGCCAGTGCAGTAAGCTCGTCTGCCGCAAAATGTTTGCGCGGCTGTGACGGGTTCGGTCTTATGTCACCCACCCCCACTTCGACCACTCTGCCAAGCTCCCTAAGTTCCTCATCGGGCGGCTCAGAAACGTCTATAAATGCCTTTGATATAAAGTCTGTTAACCTGTTCATCGTCCTGCCTCCTTTACATTTATTTTAGCACGACTGTCTCCGCGTTTCCAGTAGGATATGCCCGCTTTTTATCGCAAAATTACACTGTTTTGCACGCATTTGCCGCTCTTATGGACTTATTTCAGCATAAATCGCCGCATAGAATGTCGAAAAATTGTTCCACATGGAACACTCCACACCACGCACTCTGCTACAAAAAATGTTCCACATGGAACACACCCCACCACGCACCCTGTTACCAAAATAGTTCCACATGGAACACTCCCTACCACGCACCCCGCTACAAAAATTGTTCCACATGAAACAATTCCCACCTCGCGCCCTGTTACCAAAACTGTTCCACATGGAACACACCTCACCTCGCGCCCTGTTACCAAAACTGTTCCACACGGAACACTCCCCACTCTGCGCCCTGTTACAAAAACTGTTCCACATGGAACACACCCCACCTCGCACCCTGCTACAAAAATTGCTCCAAACGGAACACACCCCACCACGCGTCCCACTACAAAAATTGCTCTACATGGAACACCCCTCACCACGCGCCCTGCTACAAAAATAGTTTCACATGGAACACACCCCACCACGCGCCCTGCTACAAAAATTGTTCCACATGGAACAATCCCCACACTTTGCAAAACTGAAAAATTTGTTCTGCATGAAATAAAGAAAATTTTAAAAAGGCCTTTTCAAACCGATAAAAATGTAGTATAATATAAAAGAACGATTTTTTCTGAAATGAGGAGATATAATGGGAAAAATAATTGCCGTTTCAAACCAGAAAGGCGGCGTTGGAAAGTCTACCACTGTTTGCAATCTTGCCGCTGTTTTCGGTGTCAGAGGTTCAAAGGTCCTTATAATAGATTTTGACCCACAGGGTAACACGACCACAAGCTACGGTATCCAGAAACGCAGTATACGCAATACGATATATGATGTGCTGATGGATAACTGTGAACTGTTTGAGGCTGTGTGTGCCACAGCTTTCAGGGGCGTGTCAGTCGTGCCTACCACTCAGGACCTTGCGGGCGCGGCAGTCCAGCTGATGTCTGTCGATAACCGCGCAAGCAGGCTGAAAATGAAACTCGCAGAAGCCAAGAACTTCTACGATTACATTTTTATCGACTGCCCGCCGACTCTCGATATGCTGACGATAAATGCACTCGTTGCTGCTGACTCCGTACTGATACCGCTCCAGTGTGAGTTTCTCTCGCTGGAAGGGCTTGTTGAGCTTCACAGCACTATCGACCGCGTTAAGAAAAACTGGAACAAAGATCTTATCATCGAGGGCATTCTCTTTACTATGTGCGTTGACAGATATAAGATCACAGGACAGATAATCAGTGAGGTCAAAAAGCATTTTCCTAAAGAGGTGTTCAGCACAAGCATTCCGCGAAATGTCGCACTCTCGGAAGCTCCCAGCTTTGGACAGCCTGCCATATATTACGATAAAAAGGCTAAAGGCTCGAAGGCTTATGAAGAGCTTGCAAAGGAAATGCTGAAAAGAGATAAAAAGCGTAAGAATAAATAGTGTTCCACGTAGAACATTTCAGACTGACAGTAAGGAGTTATATATATGTCAAAGAAAAACCGAATGGGCACAGGGCTTGATGCACTGTTCTCCGAAAACACCCAGCCTGCCGATGAAATATCACCTGCACAGGAAAGTTCCGACAGCGTCACAATGGTTCGTGTGACACTTCTTGAACCAAATAAGGAACAGCCACGCAGTACTTTTGATGACGATAAGCTGAATGAACTGGCTGAAAGTATCCGTGAGAACGGTGTGCTTCAGCCCATACTCGCCCGCCCTCTTGAAAACGGCGGCTACCAGATAGTTGCAGGTGAGCGCAGATGGCGTGCATCGCGTCTCGCAGGTCTCACGGAAGTCCCTGTTTACATAAAGGAACTCGATGATAAGCAGACTATGCAGATGGCTCTCATCGAAAATATCCAGCGGCAGGACCTCTCGCCTGTTGAAGAAGCACAAGCGTATAAAAGCCTTATGGACAGCTATGATATGACACAGCAGCAGGTCGCGCAGGCAGTCGGCAAGTCCCGTTCGGCAGTCGCAAATTCACTGAGACTGCTTGAACTTGATGACGAAGTGCGCGAAATGGTCGATAAAGGTGATATATCTTTCGGTCACGCTAAGGTGCTGTCAGGCATTGAAAAAGAGCATCAGGCTGGATTTGCAAAGCTCGTCATGCAGGAAGGTCTTTCTGTCAGACAGCTGGAAGAAGCGCTCAAAAATGCAGAACAGCAGGCTGAAAAACAACAGCAGAGCGATATGCAGACTATCCGCAAGCGCTCGGTCAAAAAGGAAAGACCTTTCCTCAAAGAATTCGAGATGGCTGTCAATGCAAACTCCGATGTAAAGGTCAAGGCGCGTTCCGATAACAGCGGCGGCGTTAAGGTCGAGCTGAAACTCCCAAAAGAAATTGATGCTGAGATGCTGCTAGGCAAGCTGGCAGAATTGCTTGCGAAAGAGCAGTCTTGACAAATCTTTGTCGGTGGAGTATAATACTATTGTCGGATAATGTTATAATAAGGGATAGAAGGAAAGAGCTATGAATTTAAAAAAAATTGCAAATGCAAAAAATATCGTATGCCTCGCAGTTGTGCTGGCGCTGGGTGTCGGTGTTTATATTGCAGAAAAGAAAAGCGGCGGAACTCCCGAGCCTGAAAAAAAGTCAGCAAGCAGTCTTGCTGTAAGCAGTAAGGCTGAGGAAAGCAGCGGCGAAGCTGAAAGCGGTAAAGAGAAGATCATTCTCGCAGCTGAGATACCCGAGCGTACCTGCGGCGCAGTAGATTTTGGCGGAAATGTGGTTTTTGCTGACCCGAAAGGCAGTTATTCATTTCTTGAGAACGGCAGCAGCACCAGCGGCATAACTGTTAAAGATGACAGCGGTGCTGAGGTGGTATTTTCGGTGGAGGACGGCAAACTTGTGCTGACCAGAGAGGGTCAGCCTGCAACGGGCTTTGTATTTAACAAGCATATGGTCGAGCTGAAAGAAGGCAGGCTGTATTATGACAGCAGCCCTGTCGAATACAAGGCTACTTCATTTTCGGCTTATCGTCTTAACAGCGAGTATGTTGTGGAATGCACTGCAAAAGGTCAGTACAGGCTGAGAAATTCCAAAGGCGAGATCACAAATGAATGTACGCTCAAAGAAAATACGGGCGCTTCTGTAAAGATAAGGGCTGATGAATCAGGCTTCTATACCGAGGGCGTTGATGACGGTCTGTTCTATAACTGCTATAAGCTAAACGGCGATATACTTACCACTTCATGGAGCTATGTGCTGTATATCAACGGTGAAGAGCTTGCTCCCTACGGCTATACCGATACTTATACCGATCCGTCGTTTGAACCGGATGCAGATAAGATAAGTTTTGAGCCGATGGACGCTCCCGTAAATTACGGCGCAGTCTCCACCGCCAATGAGGGCATAACCGATTTGACTGCTGAGATGCTGGGCTATGTCAATGAATACCGCAAACAGTATGATATGCCTGCGCTATACGGTCTTGATGAGCTTGATGCGGCGGCGGCTGTAAGGGCAGAAGAGCTTGCACAGAAGTTTGAACACGTAAGACCCGATGAGAAGGAAAGCTCATATAATACAGTGCTTATCAGCTCAGGGCTGAGATGGTGGCGCTGCGGCGAGAATATCGCTAAGGGCGGTGACAGCTGTAAGGAAGTCTTTGACAGCTGGATAAGCTCTGAGGAACACCGCGCACTTATCCTCGACCCTGATATGAAGTACATGTCGCTGGCAAATTCTGAGGACGGCGGCGTGACTTACTGGGAAATGCTGATGTTCAATGACACCTACGTGCCAACTGCTGAGGCTGAATAAAAGTAATTATATGCCGCGTGGACTGTGTGTTCGCGCGGCATTTGTTTTCACAGTACATATCCTGCTCACAGATACGATCATCGCAGTATCTTTGAGCGTTCTATGTGATTTTTTTTGTCGTTTACTATAAAAAGAGTGCCATACACTTTTTCGGTGTATGACACTCTTTGTTTATCGGAAAAATCCCAATTTGGTTGTGTATTGTTCCACCACCGAAGGCGGGGGAACAATACGAAAGAACAGCCATTTTGTATCATCAGCAATACACATCAAAATTGGGAGTCGGAAAAATATCATGTATATCAGCTTATTCGTATCTCAGCGCATCTATCGGGTTGAGGTTTGCCGCCTTTATCGAAGGTATCAGACCGAATACGATGCCCACTACCATCGAAAATCCCACAGAAACGATTATCGCAGGGGTCGAGATGGAAACAGGTACTTCCGCTATCTTTGCGATGACCTTTGAAAGTCCTATACCTATCAGCACACCAAGTATGCCGCCGATGGTGGTCAGCACCGATGCTTCCGTCAGAAACTGCGCCAGTATCCTGCTGCGCCTTGCACCCAGCGCCTTTTTCAGACCTATCTCGCGTGTTCTCTCGGTAACTGATACCAGCATTATGTTCATAACGCCTATACCGCCTACCAGCAGCGATATGCCCGCTATCCAGATAAGCATGCTGTTCGTTGATTTTGAAAGATCCTGTAACTTCTTTGCCTGCTCCAGCAGACTCTCGCTCTTGTATTCGAGTGCGTTAACAGCGCCCTCCGACTGTTTTTCGCCGCCCATACTCTGTTTCTGAATGTTTTCGTTGAGTATATCGGCAGTTTTCTTGCCCGCACCTGTCATGCTGTCTGTATTTTTTGCCTGTACCACACAGTTCTGCGGCTCGTCATAGCGGAAAACTATCCCCCAGTCGTTGGTGGGTATGAATATCAGTCCGCTGGAAGTCTGGTTGTAAGTGTAGTAATCATCAACGCTGTTGATAACAGGTTCAAAACCCGATCTCTTGCATACCACGCCGATTATCTTGAACGGCTCGCCTGCGATGTCCAGCGTCTTGCCGATGGGATCTTCGTTCTCGAAAATGCCCCTCTGCATGTTTGAGTCTATTATCGCGACCTTTGAATAGTCCTTGTACTGCTTATCCGAAAAACCGATGCCCTGCGCCACTTCGTAGCCCAGCGTTTTGAAATAATCTTCATCTATGCCGTAGATTATTGATGATTCAAGCACCTTGTTCATATAAAACACGTTCTGCGGCATCTGCCTTGTGCGGTAAAGCGTACAGCGCTCGACTTCTTTCAGATCGGTTATGCGCTTCTTGCTCTCCTCAGAGATCACCCTGATGTTGTCAGGCACGCCCGACCAGCTGAAATCAGGTTCAGCATCGCCCTGTGTCAGCGTTATCTTGACTGTGTTGTTGCCCGAGCCGATAAGGTTGTTCTTTATCTGCTCGTTAGTACCCTCAATAGTTGAAACTATGGCGATTATCGCCGCGATACCGATTATTATGCCCAGCATTGTCAGCAGTGAGCGTATCTTGTGGCTCAGTATTCCCTGTAAGGAGAGCCTTATGTTTTCTATCATTTAAGTGCCTCCTTATCAGAAAAATTCACTGTTTGCAGGTTCTACAACTTCGCTTGTCTCGCGTGTCATAACACCTTCCTTAACATCTTTGCCGTAGGGGAAACATATCTTGTCTTTTGAACTAAGCCCGCCCTTTACCTCAATAAACATGCCGTACATCATCTGTCCGACTTTTATATACTGTTTTTTCAGCTTGTCGTCCTTGTCGGCTTTCATAATATAATAGTCGCCGCCGTCCTGATGAACATAGTGTATCGGCAGATATACCGAATTAGACTTGCCTTTGTCAGCCGAAGCATTGTTTCCTATCTTGACCTGTACCCAGTCACCGATAGAAAAACTGTCAGCACCGTCAGTCAGTTTTGCATGCATGATGTAGACGGAATTGTTCGGGTTTTCGCCCCAGCTTTGTGAAGAATAGCTTATCGGCTCGGTCTCTATGCTTGTTATCTCAGCCATGCCATGTTCACCTGTGTTCCACGAAACCAGGCTTATGGTGCTGCCTTTTTCGGCATTACCCAGATTAAGCTCGTTCACCTTGCATACGACCTCAGTGCCGCCCTCGCCTTCAATAACTGCAAAAGCCTTGTCATCGGGAGAAGGCTCTCTGTACAGATCCTCTTCACTGACCTCTTCTTCGGTATCTTCTTCGCCGCTCGGCTTGCCTATCTTCTTAACAAAGCCGTCTATCTCAGCGTAGAGTTTGCCGTCCCGCTTGCGTTTTTTTGCAGTCTCCAGATTGAAGTTTGCAGTTTTCAGACCCAGCTCCAGCTGTTTTATCTCATTTTCCTTATCGCTTATCATCTTCTTTATGGCATCGCGCGAATAAACATAGTCAGTGCCGTCAGGGTCAATGTAGTAATCGTCGGGGTCGTATTCGGGTATATCGAAACCGTACTCGTCCTCTTCGGGAGTCGGTTCTTTGTCGATAATATCAGGCTCATCAGGTATGAGCTGTGAGCTGTTTTTGCTTGTAGGCTGTGTAAAACTCAGCTTGCCGTACATTTTTACCGTTGTGTCGATAGAAGCCTGTCCCATCTCGTCAACAGTAATGCCGTCCGCGACTTTCCAGCTTTCCAGTTCTTTTATATCAAGCTCTTCGTTCGGCACGATTATCCACTTGTATAAATACATCAGGTCGCTGTTGTAAACGCATATCTCCACGCATTTCTTTTCAGCGGCTATCCTCAGCATGAATTCTTTTGATACCTCAGCTTCCCGCGTGCAGTTGATTATAAACGGGCTTTCGAGAGTTCCGCTGCCCTCAGCAGGTGTGAATGCAGGCTTCACAACGTCTGTCACCATCTGTGCGGGCGGCTGAGTAACATCAGGTACTGCTGTTTCATCAGGCATTTCAGGTATTTCAGGCATCTCAGACATTTCAGACTCATCATCATCATACATGCCGAACAGCTCCGAATAGTCTATCTCGGGCGGCTTAGGCGCATCTTCGGAAGGCTTGTAAGTCTTTATCTTCTCCAGCTCTTTCTTAGCCATTTTTATGTCCTGCTCAGCGATCTTTACCTGATTTTCTTTCTGTGTCAGCTCCAGCTCAACAACAGTCATGTCATATTCAAGTATCGGGTCGCCCTTTTTGACTTCCTGACCCTCTTCCACAAACACTGTTTTTACCAGCTTCGCAGTATCAATGTACACCCTCTGCGAATTTGAAGCCACTATCTGCCCGTCCGAGTTGTCCGATGAATGCTCGAACCATTCCGCAGGCTGCATCATCATGCTGACAGGCACTACGTCCACCACAACAGACTTTTTCTTGCTGTCCATGTATTTCTTGTAGCCAAAATAGCCGCCTCCGCCGATGATACCGACGCAGAGAAGAAAAATTATCAGTTTTTTCATTCTTCGTTCTCCTCCTTTTTGACCCTGCTGTTGAATGCGCCGCTGTGAAGCATGCCGTCGCGGATATACATTACCCGCTTTGCATGGTCAGCGATCTCAGGCTCGTGAGTTATCATAACTATGGTAACGCCGTCATTGTTCAGCTCTTCAAACAGCTCCATAACGTCGTCGCCCGACTTTGTATCCAGCGCACCCGTAGGCTCGTCAGCCAGCAGAAGTTTAGGCTTGTTCACGATAGCCCTCGCTATGGCGACCCTCTGCTTCTGTCCGCCCGAAAGCTGTGTGGGGTTGAAGTTCATTCTCTCCTCCAGACCCACTCTTTTCAGTGCTTCTTTAGCCATCTCTCGGCGCTTTCTCCTTGAAAAACCCGCATACAGCAGAGGCAGTTCAACATTTTCCAGCGCCGACTGTCTTGGCAGCAGGTTGAAGTTCTGGAAAACGAACCCTATCTTCATGTTGCGTATGTCGGATAGCTGTCTGTCACTGCATTTCATAATGTCAGCGCCGTCAAAAATGAATTTGCCCTTAGTCTGCTTGTCAAGACAGCCGATAATGTTCATCAGCGTGCTTTTTCCCGAACCCGAAGGACCCATTATCGCCACATACTCGCCGTCATCAACGCTCAGCGAGATGTCTTTCAGCACAGGCACAGGCTCTTTGCCCTGCATGTAGTCTTTAAAAATATTGCTCAGTTCAAATACCATCGCCAGCACCTCTTAATTGTTGTAATGCTCTTTCATAAACGCATCAAGCTCTTCGGGTGACATAGCATTGAACTCTTCCTCAGTTATGCCGTAAAGCTCTTCAAATGCGGAAGCTCCGCCGTTTTCGGTATTTTCTTCACCCTCAGCAGACTCGCCGCTGTAATCAAAAGTGTACTCGCCCGTTTCATCATTGATGCTGCCGCGTATGCAGTTGCCCTCATTGTCAACTTCTACCACGCCGCCGTCAGGTGAGGTTATAACAGTCGAACCGTCAGCACTTACCTCAATAGTGTTGCCGTTCTCATCGGTCATCGAGTAGCTTCCGTCATCATTCATCACAAAGCCGTTATCATCACCCATGTCGTCCTCAGACATGCCGCCCTCTTCAACCATGCCTTCTTCCATCATACCGTCTTCCATGCCCATTTCGTCACCCAGGTCATTGTCAGGAATATCCTTGTCAGAAGAATTTGTGGTGGTGGTCAGACCCTCTTTGATGTAGTCAGCGGGGTAAGCGATGTAGTCATCAGTCTCCAGACCGTCCTTTATCTCACAGTCACCGTAGTCCTCATCAGTCTGCCCGATGGTCACATAGCGCTTTTCAATAACATCCTTGTCGCTTTTCTTAGCCCACACGAAAGACTTGTCGCCGTCCTTCTGTATGAAATCCTCATACAGCCAGATACCTGTTTTTTCAACATCACTGCCGCTGTCAGTGTCGATAAGTATGTGCTGTCCCAGCATAAAGCCGTCCAGCGACTCAGGCTCAACATAGAAAGCATATTTTGATGAGCTTGTCTGTTCATCGCTCTCGCCGTACATGTTGCCGTTGTTCTGCTGTGGTGAAGTGTCTATCTCGGTGACAGTGCCATGCCAGGAAGTATCATCTATCCTGCTTCTCAGTATCACTTCAGCTCCCTGATAGATCGAACCTTGATTTTGTTCGTTAAAAACGCCCTTTACTCTGTAATTGCCGTCAGCAGACAGCTTCATTATAACGTCGGCGCTGTCATTGTAGTTTGAATAGTAGTCGTTGCCCGAAACGCTGGAATTAGGGTCTTTCAGGTCCTTAACAGTACCGTCTATCGGCGCTATGACATATGCATTTTTCAGCGAAGTCTCCAGCTTGGTTATCTCAACGTTTTTCGCCTTTATGTCGTACTTGCTTCTTGCGTTGTCGCTTTGCAGCTGCAATATCTGGTTGGTGTAGGAAACAGCCGCGTCTTCAGTCGCTTTTTTCTTTTCTTCCTCATATTGCTTTATCTGCTGTTCGTTGGTCTCAATATCGTTCTCCAATTTTTCAACTTCCAGCTTGGCAGTATCTATATCTATCTGTATAGCCTCCGTGTCGTAAGTCAGAAGTTTGTCGCCCTTTTTAACATTGTCACCCTCAGCCACAAGTATCTCGTCTATGGTCTTTGTGCTGTCGTACTTAACGTCCACAGATTTCTGCGCCACTATCACACCCGAGAAACTGTTTGCAAACAGGTCAGCGCTGGTCACTGTGTTTATGTTTGACACTTTCTGCACGTAAACTTTGTCACTTCCCGTTTTTTCACCATCACCGAAACTCTTGTAGAGCTTCCAGCCACCGAAACCTACCCCTCCGATGACCAGCAGTGTCACCACTGCCTTACCAATTGAGCTTGCTTTTGACATAACATATCCTCCTAAAAATAAATCAACAGAACACAAAAACAAAAAATCTGCATAGTACAACAAAAACAGGCAAATGATACCCTTTGAATACACCTGATGCCGCCGCATGATAACACGCCCCTCTCTCTCAATGACCGCTGTGAGCTTATGGAGTTATAATGCGCTGTCATAAAGTATAGCACTATACAGACCGCTTATATTTGATTATATAGTCTGATGTCTCGTTTTTGTCTACAACTGTTTTATATCTGTAACTTTATTATAGTACAAATAAACGTATCTGTCAATGAAAGTAAGATTAAATTAAGAATTTTTTCTGATATTTTGCAGACTTTGTTAATACCTTAACAAACTGCTCCCTTACCCCTGCCAAAACTGCGAAAAAGCCGTAAAAACATTGGTTTCAGTGATTGACATTTCACGCTGTATCTAGTATAATTAAAAAGGTGTGCGTCGTTGTTGGAAAATTCTTCCGCTGACTGCATCGTAAACCGTGTAAAAATACCCGCGTAAGTAAGGAGGTGCGCTCTATGTCGGAAAAACTCAGTATCAGACGGCTTCGCATTTTGGTGACAGCCGCCGTGACAGCCATTCTGCTGACAGTTATCGGTATATTTATTTTTACCGCACCCCCCAAAGCTGGTCATAAGCGAGGTCTGTGCCGTTAATGACGGCAAATACCCCGCCGCTTCCGTGACCGATAAAAAAGGCGCACTCTGCGACTGGATAGAACTCTATAACCCCACCAAACATGCTGTCAGTCTGAAGCGCTATACCCTCTGCCGCGATGATGAAGCCGAATGCGCCATCAGCGGCGGAAAAATACCCGCAGGCGGCTATGCACTGGTATACTGTTCCAAAAAGGGCTTTGCCGATGACTCAGTGCCAAGCGTCGATTTCAAGATACCCAAAGCCGAAAGCTGTACCATCACGCTGAAAAGCGGTATATATCAGATAGATGCCATCATCACCGAACCCACTTCAAAAGGTTCGGCTGTATGTGCGGGCGAGGGCGGTGCGTACATCACCACACCTACCCCCTGCGCCGCCAACGCAGAAGATGCCCGCGCTTCGCAGGTAACTTTCTCGGCTGAAAGCGGATACTGTCCAAAACCATTTTCGCTGGAACTCTCTGCGGCAAACTCAGCTGCCATCTATTATACCCTTGACGGTACCGACCCCCGCACCTCTTCCACCGCAAAGCTGTATACTTCTGCCATTGATGTAAAGGACAGGCGCGGTGAGAAGAATGTCCTCTCCGCCGAAGACCCCATGAAGATACAGCTTGAATACCGCAAAGGCAAAGTCGAAGCCCCTAAGGACGAAAATGTTGATAAAGGCACAGTCGTCCGCGCCTGTGCAAAAAGTTCTGACGGCGAGTGGGGGCATGTCAGCACCGCAACCTACATGGTGGGGCTTTCCCCTGCCGACCACAGCGGTCTGCCAATGATCTCCCTCGTCACCGATCCCGCCGCCCTATATGACCACGAAACAGGTATCTATACGCGCGGCAAGGTCTATGAGGACTACTACCCCACCGAACCCGACCACCTCTATAACGGTTCTATCCCCGCCAATTATAACCAAAAAGGCAGGGATTGGGAGCGTGAATGTACCCTCCAGTTCTTTGAGAGTGACGGCACACTGCAATTCACTCAGGACGCAGGCATGCGCATACAGGGCGGCTGGTCAAGGGCTGATTATCAGAAGTCTTTCAGGTTCTACGCCCGTTCGACCTACGGCAAAGATACTTTTGACTACCCTTTCTGGCAGGAACTCACCGACTCGGACGGTCAGCCTGCCGACAGCTTTAAAACTTTTGTCCTGCGCAACGGCGGCAACGACTCGAATTTCCTTAAATATAAGGACATCATGGTGCAGGATATGGCATCATGCCTTTCCCCCGCCACCCAGACAGGCAGGGCGTGCGTGCTTTTCATAGACGGTGAATACTGGGGTCTTTATACCTTGCAGGAGGACTACTCGCAGGAGTATTTTGCCCGTCATTACGGCGTTGACAGCGATACCGTCGCCATCTGTAAAAACGGTGCGCTTGACGAGGGGCTTGCGGTGGACGAACTCAGCTTTGAAAATATGCAGAGTTTCATTATAGGTAATGATATGTCAAAAGCCGAAAACTATGCCCGCGTCTGCGAACTTCTCGATATGGAGACTTTCATCGACTACTGCGCCGCCGAAATGTATATCTTCAATGATGACTGGCCGCAGAACAACTACGGCTGTTGGCGCAGCAGAGAACTTGACAGCAAATGGCGCTTTTTCTTCTTTGATACCGAAAGCTGTGCCTGTCACTATAACATGAACAATGCCGAACTCGATTACTTCGAGTATCTGCAAAGCAAGTCCCACAAGCCGATGGTCAGAATGATACTCAGCCTGCTGAAAAACGATGACTTCCGCAGTAAGCTGACCACCCGCATCATGGATATGTCGAATATAGTTTTCACCAAAGAGCGCGTCAGCGAATATCAGCAGAGATATTCCGATATATACCTGCCCGAAATGGGAGCCTACTACCTGCGCTTCCCCACCCACCGCACAGTCGAAGGTTCGTCAAAGCCGATGATAAGGCGCATGACCGATTTCTTTGCCGCAAGACAGCCGCGCATCATAGCCGACCTGTCAGCGCAGTTTTCGCTCACCGCCCCAAAGAAGATAACGGTAAATGGCGGCGGCGCAAAGCTGAACGGTCTTGATATTTCAGACGGTTTCAGCGGCAAATATTTCGCAGGCAGTGAACTGATCCTCACCGCCGCCGATGACGCAAAGTGGCAGGTCACAGCAGGCGGCAAGTCTGCCGAATATGACGGCACAGACGGCACACTGACCCTGAAAGTCACCGCCGACACCGAGATAAAGCTGATAAACTAAAAAAAGAGCCTAAAAAAGGCTCTTTTTTTGCTGAAAATTTACAGATCAGCCGTCACTGTTGTTCGTCTTTAAACCAAACATCTCATATAAATTATGATCCTTATTACGCCCCGCATCACTTTTATAAAACTCCAAGCGATATTTCCCATCAACATTGTAGGTGAAGCATTCTATGGTAAGATTTTTAGGATCTGCATCAATATCATATGCTATATCGTGTATTTCGTAGGCTTCATGTTCTTTATGATCGGTACGAAGTGTTTTAGTGGAAGGATAGTCATCTTTATGAACATTTTCATTTCCTTTGAACTGTTTTAAATATTCGATCTCCGAGTCGATGCTGTCAAATCCCTCTGAAACAACGCATAGACTACCGTTAAAATATGCTTTGCTTATATCCAGATCAACGTATTCCAAACCTAAATCTGACCACAGTATCTTTGTTTCCTGAGCGGTAAACGATGTTTTTTCACGAAACTTTGCTCTTTGTTGAATTTTTAAAGCAAAAAGATACGGCAAAACCAGAAAAAACATCACTAATACTAAAGCTAGGATTATTTTATCATTATGTTTTTTCGTCCGTGTCATAAGTTATCTCCTATCGTCATATGTCGTTTTTTAAATAAGGCTTTGTATCTTTATCATATACCGAATTATTTATTAAAACCAAACATCTCATATAAATTATGATCCTTATTACGCCCCGCATCAATTTTATAAAACTCCATGTAGTATTTTCCGTTCTCTTCGTAAGTAAAACAATCACGAAAATATCCTTTATCAGTACATTTTATATCGAATAATTCGGAAACTGCATCTCCTTTATGATTATGCTCTAATGCAGCGCCTTCTTCGACTTTTTCGTTTCCTTCAAACTGTTTTAAATACTCGATCTCCGATTCGATGCTGTCAAATCCTTCTGAAACAACATATAAACGATTGTTACGGTTAAAATATGCTTTGCTTATATCCAGATCAATATATTCCAAACCTAACTCTGACCACAGAATATTTGTTTCCTGAGCAGTGAACGTTGTTTTTTCGTGAAGCTCTATTATAGGTTTAAAATATTTATTAACTCGATAGACAAAAACGCCAAGAAAAATCAGAAAAAACAATACTAAAACAATAATTTTCTTATAGTGCTGCTTTATTAATCGTGACATAAGTTATCTCCTATCGTCATATGTCGTTTTTTAAATAAGGCTTTGTATCTTTATCATATACCGAATTATTTATTAAAACCAAACATCTCATTTAAATCATGACCTCCGGTTTCTCGAACATAAAATTCCAGGTAGTATTTTCCGTTTTCTTCGTAAGTGTAACAATCAGTAAAATAACCTTTATCAGCACATTTTATATCGTATATTTCATAAACGGTCTTGTCAGTATGACTAGTTGCAGTGTTTATATCGAAGGTAACGTCTTTATGGACATTTTCATTTCCTTTGAACTGTTTTAAATATTCGATTTCCGCATCAATGCTGTCAAATCCTTCTGATATAACATATAGACTTGAATTAAAATATGCTTCGCTAATATCCAGATCAACATAATCCATACCCAGTCTTGACCACAGGATCTTTGTTTCCTGAGCGGTAAATGTTGTTTTTTTATGGAGTGAAAAATAATTATGAAAGCTATAAACAATAGAACCCAGGAAACATAACACTATTGCTAAAAAAATTGAAAAAATAATTTTCTTGATATGTCGTTTTATAAATCGTGACATAAGTTATCTCCTGAGTTTTTATCAGTGCAGATAAACCAGCAGTACATTTATATCCGCAGGATTTACACCGCTTATACGGCTCGCCTGCCCAACAGACAGCGGGCGTATCTTCGCCAGCTTTTCAGCCGCCTCCAGCCTCAGCGAACCTATCTTCGAGTAATCTATATCGGCGGGTATCAGCTTGCTTTCCAGCTTTCGCATAGCTTCCACCTGTTCAAGCTGTATCTTTATGTACCCCTCGTACTTTATCATCAGTTCTACCTGTTCGCAGACATCTTCGGGCAGTTCGGGGCGTTCGGGGTCGATGAAAGCCAAGCCTTTGTAACTCAGCTGAGGTCTGCGTATCAGCTGTGTCAGCTTGAAACCGTTGTTGATGGGATCTGTCCCCTGTGATACCAGATACTCGTTCAGCACCTCCGACGGCGCTATGTTTATGGCAGATACACGCTTTATCTCAGCGTCTATCTGCTCTTTCTTTTTAACAAAAGCATTGTAGCGCTCATCACCTATCAGCCCTACCCTGTGACCTGTTTCGGTCAGCCGCAGATCGGCATTGTCCTGCCTCAGCAGAAGTCTGTATTCGCTTCTGCTGGTAAGCATTCTGTAAGGGTCTGAAACGCCCTTAGTACACAGGTCGTCTATCAGTGTGCCGATGTATGAACTTGCTCTGTCCAGCACCATCGGTTTTTCGCCCTTTAATTTCAGTGCCGCGTTTATGCCTGCCACAAGTCCCTGTGCCGCCGCTTCTTCATAGCCCGAAGTCCCGTTGAACTGCCCCGCGCCGTAAACGCCGTGAAATTCCTTGAACTCAAGTGTCGGGAGCAGGTCTGTGGGGTCACAGCAGTCGTACTCTATGGCGTAAGCGTTGCGCATTATCTCCACATGTTCAAGCCCCTCTATCGTCCGCAGAAATTTCAGCTGAACATCGACAGGCAGTGAAGAACTCATGCCCTGCAAATAGAATTCGTCTGTGTCCAGTCCCATCGGCTCGATAAAAAGCTGATGTCTGGGCTTGTCCGAAAACCTCATTATCTTGTCCTCGATGGACGGACAGTATCTCGGACCGATAGCATGTATGCGCCCCGAATATATGGGCGAAAGATGTATGTTGTCCATGATGACCTTGTGTGTTTCGGCGTTGGTGTACGCCACATAGCAGTCCACCTTGTTTTCGGGCAGAACTTCATTTGTGAACGAGAAAGGCTGTATATCCTCATCACCATGCTGAACTTCCAGCTTGTCAAAGTCTATGGAACGCCTGTGAACTCTGGCGGGAGTACCCGTCTTGAAACGCCTCAGCGTCATGCCCGCCTCTTTCAGGCTGTCAGACAGCTTTCTCGCAGGCAGTACCGAATCAGGACCGCTGGGATAGGTGTTCACGCCCACATGTATCTCGCCGTTCAGGTAAGTGCCGCTGGCGATTATCACCGCCCTGCACCCGTACTCAACACCCAGATGTGTCCGCACACCGCGTACAGTCCTGCCGTCCTCTTCAAACAGCAGGTCTGTTATCTCAGCCTGTTTGAGGTACAGACCGTCAGTGCCCTCAATGGTCTTTTTCATAAGGTTGTGGTAAGCCACCCTGTCTATCTGCGCCCGCAGACTGTGTACCGCAGGACCTTTCCCGCGATTGAGCATCCTGCTCTGTATAAGAGTCTTGTCAGCCGCCCTGCCCATTTCGCCGCCCAGCGCATCTATCTCGCGCACCAGATGACCTTTAGCAGTGCCGCCTATCGACGGGTTGCACGGCATATTCGCCAGACCGTCCAGCGTTATCGTAAACAGAGCCGTTTTCAGCCCCAGTCTTGCCCCCGCCAGCGCGGCTTCGCAGCCCGCATGACCTGCGCCTATAACGATTATATCAAAATTTTCCATGTGGTCTGCTCTCCCTGCAAAAATTATTATGACTATCCTATTGACACACAGCTGAAAATGCGTTAAACAAAATGATGCTTCAGCACTGCCATAAATACTGTACTCCCAATTTTGATGTGTATTGCTGATGATACAAAATGGCAATACACAACCAAATTGGGATATACTGTAAAACCGCTGTTTTGCGGTGTCTCAGCGGGATAACCATTAAAATATCAGGTGCTTCTGAAATACGGCATCAGCGCCCGAAAGTATAACTTATCCTCAAAAAACTCGCCGCACCACCGTACATAGTGCAGCGAGTCAATGACTTTTTTAATATCTCTTACTTAGTAGGCACCAGCTTGTCCTTGCCGCCCATGTACATTCTCAGGGGTTCGGGGATAGATACAGTGCCGTCACCGTTGAGGTTGTTCTCAAGGAACGCTATCAGCATTCTCGGAGGTGCAACAACGGTGTTGTTCAGGGTGTGAGCAAAGTACTTGCTGCCGTCCTCGCCCTTAACTCTTATCTGGAGCCTTCTTGCCTGTGCATCGCCCAGATTTGAGCATGAACCTACCTCAAAGTACTTCTTCTGTCTCGGCGACCACGCCTCAACGTCACAGCTCTTAACTTTAAGGTCAGCCAGGTCGCCCGAACAGCACTCCAGTGTCCTTACAGGTATATCCAGCGAACGGAAGAAGTCAACAGAGTTCTGCCACAGCTTGTCATACCATGCCTTGCTGTCCTCAGGCTTGCAGACAACTATCATCTCCTGCTTCTCGAACTGGTGTATACGGTATACGCCTCTCTCCTCGATGCCGTGCGCACCTACCTCCTTGCGGAAACATGGCGAGTAGCTGGTCAGTGTCTGGGGCAGTTTTGACTCAGGCAGAGTGGTCTTGATGAACTTGCCTATCATCGAATGTTCGGAAGTGCCTATCAGATACAGATCCTCGCCCTCTATCTTGTACATCATGTTCTCCATCTCAGCGAAGCTCATAACGCCTGTAACAACGCTCGATCTTATCATAAAAGGAGGAATATAGTATGTAAAGCCCCTGTCTATCATAAAATCTCTTGCGTAAGACAGTATAGCCGAATGCAGTCTTGCAATATCGCCTTTAAGATAGTAGAAACCGTTGCCCGAAGTTTCTCTTGCGGCATCAAGGTCGATGCCGTCAAAAGTCTCCATTATGTCAACGTGGTAAGGAACTTCAAAATCAGGCACAACAGGCTCACCGAACTTCTCTATCTCGACATTCTCGCTGTCGTCCTTGCCTATCGGCACGCTCTCGTCGATGATGTTCGGTATCACCAGCATTCTCTCGCGTATCTTGCCTTCCAGCTCTTCTTCCTTAACTTCCAGGTCAGCCAGTTCCTTAGCCATAGCATTTACCTCAGCCTTGACCTTCTCAGCCTCGTCCTTCTGACCCTTGCCCATCAGAGCGCCTATCTGCTTGCTCTTGACATTTCTCTGGTTTCTCAGTTCGTCAGCCCTTGTTCTTGCGGCTCTGTACTCCTTGTCGAACTCAGCTACCTCGTCCACCAGCACCAGCTTTTCGTCCTGGAATTTTTTGCGTATATTCTCCTTGACCAGCTCAGGATCGGTTCTAATCAGCTTAATATCTATCATATCTACTACTCCTTTATGTTTTGGGCTAAAGCCCGAAATTTATCAACTTATAGTGTACCATTTATTGCATGATTTGTCAAGTGCCGCCGCATATATCACACGGAAATCAATTTTCAAAAATCACCCTCGAAATCATATTCGGCTCCATAAGACATTCAAACATAAGTTTGGATATGGCGGCTTTAGAATTGTTCCGATTTTTAAAGTTCTTGATTAGATTTATCGCAGCTTTTCTGA
>NZ_CACWPP010000031.1 GCF_902762735.1 uncultured Ruminococcus sp. | reverse complement strand
TCTCCCAATTTTGATGTGTATTGCTGATGATACAAAATGGCTGTTCTTTCGTATTGTTCCCCCGCCTTCGGCGGGGGAACAATACACAACCAAATTGGGTTTCATTTTTTATCCTCATACCAGCAGCGTCTTTATCACACCTATCAGCGCTTCCAGCATTGGCAGGGCTGTTATCAGCAGTGCCGCCTTGCCGGCAAGCTGTGTTTGTGAAGCTAATGTGTTTTCTCCGCTGTCACGGCAGACACCGACAGCAAAATCGGTTATATAGCATATACCGAGCGATTTGAGCAATATCTTAACATACTGCGGATCGGTATCGCCCTGTGCAAACAGCGACCTTATCTCCGCGATAACAGCATTCAGCGAGCCCGCAGTCCTGCAAAAAATGATAACAGCCGCCGTGATAACTATAAGGAGCTTTATCTCACGCGCGTCATTCTCTATCGACTTGCATACAAATACCGAGATGACAGAAAATGCACAGATAACAACAATATCCATCAATAAAGTCCGAAAATGCTCTTTATAGTCTCAAACAGCTCACCTATCTTGCTTACTACCATCATAAGCACCACGACCAGACCCGCAAGTGTGGTCATCATAGCTTGTTCATCACGTTCAGCACGTTTAAGCAGTTGATTGAGTACAGCGACGATGATACCGACTGCTGCAATTTTAAAGATAAGATCTATATCCATTATTTTCACCTAGATGAGCAGCATAGCTGTCAGAAGCCCGAATGAAAAGCCTGCGGCTCTGTATAATCTTGTATTTTTCTCACGTATATCTCCTGCTGAATGCAAAGCATCTGAGACTATGCATCTCAGCATGGAAGTCTTTTTTAACTGACCATCAAGAGTTGTCCTGCCGAATTCTGCGATATGATCCGCAAGTTCATCTTTCATTTCAAGACTGCTTGCACGTATCTTTTGCGACACCTCAGATGTCAGGTCAGCACCGCTTGTCTCAAAACAGCTGTAATAATCACCGTGCTTTGATGCAAGAAAAGAAAAAAGCTCTTCTGTGGAGAGACTGTAAGCTGAAAGATAAAGCTCGATACACCCCACAAGTTCCAGCAGTTCTGTAAGCTGTTTTTCGCGTTTTCTGAGCTTAGCTGTTTCCAGTTCGCCCATAAAGCTGCCTGCCGCAACAATAAAAACAGCACCTATGAATTTAAGCATGGCAGCAGTTTACTTCCGCTTATATCGACAACACCGCATTTTTCAATGTGAACTATATGCTCAAATATCCCTGCGCTTAACAGTGTGCCGATGTTTTCTTTTGAAAAAAGCTCTTCCCGATCATCACAGTGGCAGGTACATATCAGCTTCACACCTGAGTTCAGCGCATAACTCAACGATGCAGCATCTTCATAAGAACCTATCTCGTCACACACGACGATCTGCGGCGACATAACACGGATCGCTGTCTCTATCGCTGTTTTGCGAGGGTATCTGTCAAATACATCAGTCAGCATGCCGACATCATTCATAGGCATTCCCATCGAAACAGAAGCAAGCTCACCCCTCTCATCAATAAGTGCCGTCCTGTAATGCTGACCGCATATTCTTGCCAGATCACGCAGATATGTAGTCTTGCCCGATGACGGAGCGCCAAAAAGCAGAACTGATGACGGCCTTACAGACAGGCATTTCTGAAAGATGCCATCTGCACAGCCCCTGACCTCGCGCGGCACACGAATACAGACCGAGTTTATCACTTTTATATTTGTAACAGCGCCTTCGCTTGCAGCATAAGTGCCTGAAAAACCAACTCGGCAGCCATTCTCATAGCTGACATATCCTGCACGGAGCTGCTCTGCACAACTGTGTACCGAGTTTCTCATAGCGCGAGTTATAACCGTTTCGATGTCAGCACTTGTGACGATGCACCTGTCAATACAGCAATACCCATCACGAGTTGTCAGCGTGACAGGTCTGCCTGCACGAAGTCTTATCTCATAAAAAACGATGCCGCACACACGAATGCTGTCAGCGATACGGCAAGGCAGAAGTTTCATCGCACTGTCAAGACCTTTTCCTGCCTCCACTCAAACCACTCCTTTGCTTGTCCTTAATAAATAATATGCAGTCACATGCAGTTAAATGATATGCCGGATAAAAAAATATGTGATTATCCCGCTGATATACCAAAATAAACGATGTTATTTTCCCCCGCCTGCGGCGGGGGAAAGATAACATCAACTCAGTTTTTCCTCATTGATAAAGGTATTTTGCAGTGGTGTGCTAAAGGGATAGTCATAAAAAAATATATAAAAGACACAAACTTCCAAGTGATTTCGGGACAAAAAAAGACCTCCGTACAAAAAGTACGGAGATCTTTGGATATATATGATTCAGACTGTATCCTTATCCCTGATGATCTCAGGTTCTGCACCGTTTCTGACACAGTCAGCAGTGATCCTGATGCATTTGATAGTGCTGTCAGAAGGCGCCTCAAACATGAGCTTAGTAAGTATCCTCTCAACCACGGAACGCAGACCTCTTGCACCTGTTTTCTGCTCAATAGTCACCTTAGCTATCTCAGTGAGAGCTTCGGGAGTGACCTCAAAATCAATATCATCAAGCCTGAACAGCTTGGTGTACTGCTTGATGAGCGAGTTCTTAGGCTCGGTCAGTATCTTGCAGAGTGCATTTTCATCCAGCTCATCAAGAACTGTGATAACAGGCAGACGACCAACAAGCTCGGGCACGATGCCGAACTTGACAAGATCGTGAGGAACGACCTTTTTCAGCACGTTAAAGTCAGATGACTTGTTCTTAACAGTGCCGCCAAAGCCCATCGAAGAAGAATCGGTGCGCTTCTTGATAACAGCTTCCAGTCCGTCAAAAGCACCGCCGCAGATGAACAGGATATTTTTAGTGTCGATCTGTATGAATTCCTGATGAGGGTGTTTTCTGCCGCCCTGCGGAGGAACATTGGAAACAGTGCCCTCGACGATCTTCAGCAGTGCCTGCTGTACGCCCTCACCGCTGACATCACGTGTGATTGAGGTATTCTCAGATTTTCTGGCGATCTTATCTATCTCATCAATGTAGATTATGCCGTGCGAAGCCTCTTCAACATTGTAGTTAGCTGCCTGTATGAGCCTTGTCAGAACATTCTCCACGTCATCGCCGACATAACCCGCCTCAGTAAGAGTTGTCGCATCAGCGATAGCGAAAGGCACATTCAGCAGTCTTGCAAGCGTCTGAGCTAACAGAGTCTTACCCGTTCCTGTCGGACCCAGCAGAAGCACGTTGCTCTTCTGTATCTCAACATCGTCAAAATCATCATCAAGTGTCAGAATACGCTTGTAGTGATTGTAGACTGCAACAGAAAGTGCTATCTTAGCTTCGTCCTGACCCACAACATACTCATCAAGCACAGCCTTGATCTCAGCAGGCTTTTTCAGAGTGATACCGTCATCAGCAGGAATGTTCTTCGTTTTTTTCGGAGACTTTTCAGCCATCTTGACTCTCGGCGAAACACTTCCCTGCTCTTCTAAAATGTCATAGCAAAAAAGCACACATTCATCACAAATGTGATTATTGCCCGCCGAAAACATATTTCTTACTTTATTTTCAGCTTTTCCGCAAAAAAGGCATCTTTTGAGTGTATCATTAGCCATCTAGCTCACAACCTATCTTTTTGAAATTACCTTGTCGATAAGGCCGTATTCCATAGCCTCCTGCGCAGTAAGATAATTATCGCGCTCGGTATCTATGGCGATCTGCTCGATACTCTTGCCTGTATTTTCAGCAAGTATCCTATTGAGCTTTTCTCTGGTAGCGACCAGATGATCGGAGTGTATCTTGACATCAGTACACTGACCTGAAATACCACCGCCGCCAATAAGTGGCTGATGAATCATTATCTCACTGTTAGGCAGAGAGAAACGCTTGCCCTTAGTTCCGCATGAAAGCAGGAACGCGCCCATAGAAGCAGCCATGCCGATACAGATCGTGTTGACATCGCATTTGATATAATTCATAGTATCATAAATTGCCATTCCCGCAGTGACCGATCCGCCGGGACTGTTGATATAGAGATCTATGTCTTTTTCAGGATCCTGACTTTCCAGAAAAAGCAGCTGGGCAGTAACGAGACTGGCAACATGATCGTCAATAGGCTCGCAGAGCATTATGATCCTGTCATTGAGCAGACGGGAGAATATATCCATGCTGCGCTCTCCCCTGCTGGTCTGTTCTACTACATAAGGTACAAGTGCCATAAAAATGCCTCCTAAACTATAATATAAGTATTCGCCCGCAAAAGCCGTCCACATTTGCATGACGACGAATGCAGGCGATATGTTTCTTACTTGATAACAGCAGACTCCTTGATAAGATCAACTGCCTTGCCGACAGACAGATCCATCTTCAGATTTTCAGCCGGGATCAGGTTCTTGATCTGGTCAACGTCCATCTTATATGTCTCAGACAGATTCTTGAACTCTTCCTCAAGCTCCTCATCACTTACAGTAACATTCTCGATCTCAGCGATCTTCTCAAGCGCAAGTCTCAGCTTGACCTGCTTCTCGGCCTGCTCAGCATAGCCCTTCTTGATGGTGTCGATAGTCTGACCTGTGAACTGCATGTACATATCCAGAGAAATGCCCTGAGGAGCCATTCTCTGCTCCAGCTCAGCAACCATCTCGTTTACTCTGTTATCATACATAACATCAGGTATCTCAGCAGTCATGTTCTCGATAACTTTATCGAAGATGTCGCCCTCTACCTTAGCATCAGCAGCCTTCTCAGCAGCTTCTACCAGCTTAGCCTTAACATCAGCCTTATACTCATCAACTGTCTCGAAATCAGTGGAATCCTTTACCATATCATCATCAAGCTCAGGCAGTTCTTTCTTGGAGATGCTCTTCAGGTTGATCTTGAATACTGCGGGTGCGCCTGCAAGATCCTTCACCTGATACTCCTCAGGGAAAGTAACATTTATGTCGAAAGACTCGCCAACACTGTGACCAACGATCTGATCCTCAAAACCGGGGATGAACTGACCGCTGCCCAGCTCAAGATCAAAGTCCTCAGCCTTGCCGCCTTCAAAAGCAACATCGTCCTTAAAGCCCTCGAAGTCGATCTTTACTGTATCGCCTTTCTCAGCAGCCCTGTCATCAACAGTTACGATCCTGACATTCTTCTCTCTCAGTTCGTCGAGCTTCTTCTGAACATCTTCATCAGTTACATCATTGACAACTTTTTCAACCTCTATACCCTTGTAGTCCTTAACTTCTACCTCAGGTCTGGTGGTACACTTAGCCTTCAGCTGAACGCCATCTTCCTTGCTGATAGCAACTACTTCGATCTCAGGCTGGCAGACAAGGTCAAGACCCGACTCGTCGATAGCACCGTTAACAACAGGCGCATACAGCATATTTACAGCATCCTCATAGAATACTTCCTCGCCGTACTCCTTCTCGATCAGCTTTCTGGGAGCTTTGCCCTTACGGAAACCGGGCATGGAAATGTTCTTTCTTGCTCTGAGGTATGCCTTCTGAAGAGCCTCCTCAAAATCCTTAGCGGGTATCTCGATCTCCAGCTCATAGCTGTTAGTTCCAACATTATTTGTAGCCTTTAAACTCATTTTAGAATTCCTCCAAATTAAAATATATCTTTAATATTATAGCATACTTTTGCCAGTATTTCCAGTACTTTTTTACAAATTGTCACTTTGCACAATTTCAGTAATATCCAATGGGTCAAAATGCAAAAAATCACTTGAGATCAAACGGTAATTTATGCCATCAAAGACACCATTTACCGCATAACTGTGAGCTTTACCGTGCAGATGCCCATAAAACACCCATTTTATACCATATTTGTACAGCACATCGAGTATCTCAAAGTTTCTGCTCTCGCCGAAAACAGGAGGATAATGCAGAAAGACCACAGGTCTCAGCCCTGCATTTACCGCTGACTTTATTGAAAGCTCCAGCCGTATCGCCTCTCTGGCGATAACTTTGGCGCTGGCAGGTTCGGAATTATCATTGACCCAGCCGCGTGTACCGCAGATGCCGATCCCGCCGAACGCATAATGGTTATTATGCAGTATATTCAGTGTATCGAAGCCTTTTTCATCAAAAAATCTCTGCATCTTCGACACCGTGTTCCACCAATAATCATGGTTGCCTTTTGAGATTATCTTAGTACCGTTGAGTTTATTGAGAAACTCAAGATCCTTTTCGGTCTGCTCAAAATTCATTCCCCATGACAGGTCTCCAGGAAGCACGACAATATCCTCAGGTCTGACCTTTTTCTGCCAGTTCTGTTCTATCCTGTTGACATGGTCGTACCAGCCGCCGAAAATATCCATTGGCTTATCGACCCCGAACGACAGATGCAGATCGGCGATGGTATATAATCTCATTGTATACTCCTTTTCTATTTTGGAAAGATCTTCCTGAATTAAACGGTCCAAAAATGCGCACACTAGCACTACCAAAAGAAAAGGAGTGTATAGTCATGGAAAAGGACAAGATCTACGGTATTCAGTGCGATGTTGAGAACTGCATCCACAATCAGAACGGCAGTGAATGCACCGCAGGCAGGATACAGGTGTGCAGCACCTGTTCCGACCCGAACTGCTGTGACGAGACTGTCTGCAAGACTTTCAAAGCATGCGGCAGCTGCCACTGATCTGCGCCGCCCGAACGGGCGGTACATATATTATTTTACATTCAGCGCTCTGAATACGAAGTCTTTCATTTCGTCCTTTGCGATGACCTCAGAGAACCTGATCTCCTTATCTTTAAGTGATGCCAGCGATGCAGGTATAGGCATGCCCGAAGCCTTGCCCAGTTCCTCTACCAGAGTGAACTCGTCACTGCCGCTGTCCTTGCCCAGTGCGCTCAGTACAGAACCGCTGAACTTGTATGGGCTTGCAGTGGAAGCGATAACAGTCTTTGTCTTGTCGCCTGTTGCCTTCACATACTCTTCATATACCGAAACAGCCACAGCAGTGTGAGTGTCGCAGGTGTAAGAATACTTATCATAGTACTCCTTGATGGTAGCCTTAGTCTTTTCATCATCGCAGCAGCCTGCATAGAACTCTTCAGCCAGGATCTTCTTCACCTCATCGGTAACTTCGTATCTGCCTTCGCTTGCCAGCTTGCCGAACCACTCTCTGATCTGAGCGTCATTCTCGCCGCAGAGATGATAGAGCAGTCTTTCAAGGTTGGAAGAGATAAGAATATCCATCGAAGGCGAGATAGTCGCATAGAACTTTCTGTTTCTGTCATAAACGCCTGTCTTGATGAAATCGGTCAGGACATTGTTTGCGTTTGAAGCGCAGATCAGCTTGTTAACAGGCACGCCCATCTTCTTAGCATAGTAGCCTGCCAGAATGTTGCCGAAGTTGCCTGTTGGAACGACGATATTGATCTTGTCGCCCTCAGCTATCTCACCGTCTTTCAGCAGCTGTGCATAGCTTGAAACATAGTAGATTATCTGAGGTGCAAGTCTGCCCCAGTTTATGGAGTTTGCAGAAGAGAACATCATGCCGTTCTCTGCCAGCTTTTCGCCTATCTCCTTATTAGTGAAGATAGCCTTTACACCGTTCTGTGCATCATCGAAGTTGCCTTTGATCGCGCATACGCCGACATTCTGACCTTCCTGAGTGGTCATCTGCTTCTTCTGCATAGCAGATACGCCGTTATCAGGGTAGAATACCAGTATCTCAGTGCCCGGAACGTCCTTGAAACCTTCCAGTGCAGCCTTGCCCGTGTCGCCCGAAGTTGCAACGAGTATAACGACCTTCTTGTCGAGATTTATCTTCTTGGTAGCTGTTGTCAGCAGATAAGGCAGTATCTGAAGCGCCATATCCTTGAACGCGCAGGTAGGACCATGCCACAGTTCCAGCATATAAGTGCCGTCGAACAGGTGTGCCAGTTCTGCGATATTTTCCGTATCAAAATTCTTGGTATTGTAAGCACCCTCGACACAGTAGCGTATCTCAGCCTCAGTGTAGTCAGTCAGGAATTTTGAGAAAACAAAAAATGCTCTCTCAGCGTAGGTCATATCACCCAGCTTCTTTATATCGTCCATCGAGATAGCGGGTATCTCGGATGGAACGAACAGACCGCCATCCTCGGATATACCCTGTGCGATAGCCTGTGCCGATGTAACATTTACACCGCTGTTTCTTGTACTTCTGTAAAACATAAAACAACAACCCTTCTATTATATTTCCCCTTTTTGGGTAGAAACTACTTACTGCTCGCATCAAATGCGGCGCGGTAATACTTGAAATATACCACTCTGCCGTTATCGTGATGCACCACCGCCACATCGAACCGACAATATGCTTTTATCTTTGTTTTGTAAAGATAAGCCCTTGCCGTTTTGATGAGCCTTTGCTTTTTTGTATATGTTATTGCCGACTCTCCGCTGGTCAGCGCCCCGACCTTGCGGGTCTTGACCTCAACGAAAGCCAGTCTGTTCCCCTGTGAGGCGATAATATCTATCTCGCCGCCCCTTACTGTGAAGTTGCGTGCAAGTATCTCATATCCGTTCTCTTTGAGAAAACCGCAGACATGATCCTCACCTATATCGCCGATGCTACGGCTGCTTTGCAAGTTTTGCATAATACTTTTTCAGAAAGCTGGGGCGGTGTATCGGACTTTCGCCGTACTTGTCTATCATCTGATAGTGCAGCTTTGTGCCGTAGCCCTTGTGCTTCTCAAACTGCCATTCGGGATACTTCTTCGCCATTTCCGTCATATATCTGTCCCTTGCCACCTTAGCAAGTATCGAAGCCGCCGCTATCGCCTGTGACTGTGCATCGCCCTTTACAACAGCTATCGCATCACACTCAAGCTCAGGCGTTTTATTACCGTCTATCAGGCAGACATCGGGCTTTATCTTCATGCTCTCTACCGAGCGCTTCATGGCAAGCATGGCGCAGTTGAGAATATTGAACTTTTCTATCTCTTCAACAGTTGCGCACTGTATCGAAAAATCCAGTGCCTTATCGACTATGACATCAAAAAGCTCTTCCCTCTTTTTGGCAGTCAGCTTTTTGCTGTCATTTATGCCTTCGATAACAGTGTCCTTATCAAAGACCACCGCCGCTGCAAAAACATCGCCCGCCAGAGGACCTCTTCCCGCTTCATCACAGCCGCATACCACCTCATACTTATCGCGGTAAGCATTATCAAATTCACTGAGCGTCATCAGATCACCCCTTCGGCTTTTCAAGCGACAATCTGCCGAGCTTTCCGCCGCGAAATTCATCAAGCACAGTGTTTGCGGCGCGTTCGGTATTTATCTCACCGCCCGACACCAGAAACCCGCGCTTTCTGCCGACACGTTCCAGCAGTTCATAGCCTTTGACACAGCCCTGCATCTCGTCCATCGGTTCAGGCAGGTCATCAAGTGATATACCGTAACGTTCTGTCAGCAGTTCGGGATAATCTTCATTGAGATATTCCAGCAGTCTGCAAGCCAGATACTCGGTATCAAGTATAACGTCCTTGACTGCCCCCGTGAACGCCAGACGTTCACCCACCAGCTTATCATCGAATTTCGGCCACAGAACACCGGGCATATCCAGCAGTTCAAAGCCCTCATCCAGCGCGACCCACTGTTTGCCGCGTGTGACACCCGGTCTGTCCTCGACCTTTGCCAGTTTAGCACCCGCCAGTCTGTTTATAAAAGATGACTTGCCCACATTCGGTATCCCGACTATCATCATTCTTATCGGTCTGCCCGTCATGCCGCGAGTATCCCATTTTTCTATCTGATCACTCAGCAGTTCTTTCAGCATGGGGTAGAATTTGTTAACGTTACGTCCGCTGCGGCAGTCAGTCGCCAGTGCGGGAACACCCTGCTTTTTATAGTATTCTATCCACATCGAAGTTATATTCGCATCAGCCGAATCCGCCTTGTTCAGCAGTACCATTCTCGGCTTGCTCCCGCATATTTTCTTTATTTCGGGGTTACGGCTGGAATAAGGTATCCTTGCATCGGTGATCTCCACCACCGCATCTACCAGCTTCAGATTTGAAGCCATTATCCTTCGGGTCTTTGCCATATGTCCCGGAAACCACTGCACCTTTGCAGCCTCGCTCATCTCAGCCGCCTCCTTTCATCACTTTATCTTACCTGTTTTAGCGCGTTCCGAATAAAACCGAAACACAGCCTTTCCTATCACCGCATTTTCGCTGACAGCACCAAATCTCCTGCTGTCATTTGAATGATCGCGGTTATCACCCATCAGGAACACGTATCCCTCGGGTACATCATATTCGTACACGCCCTTCTCGGGCTTATAAAAGGTCTTGTCAAAACTGTCGCTGTCATTCAAAGCATGATATTTCAGGAACGGTTCGTCGCAGACCTCACCATCGACCGAGACCGTCCCCGCTTCATAGTCGATCATCACATGCTGTCCGCCAAGTGCGATCACCCGCTTGATGATAAGCTCACCCAGCGCATCACTGCTGCACACCACAATATCGCCGTTCTTCGGCTTATAAAACAGCGACCTTATGATAAGCCTGTCGTTATCAAAGAGAGTATCCTCCATTGAGATGCCATCGACCCTCACAAGATTTACCGCAAAAGTAAAGACAAACATTACCGCGAAAACAGCACCTATAAAACCGCCTGCAAGCTCAAGCAAGCCATCTCTGCCCGACTTTTCGGTATTCTGCACTATCAGCTGACAGTTCCCAGCTGATTAAGCGGGAATATCCTGAAAACAGCCTTGCCCATTATGGACTCTTCTGGCACGTAGCCAATGCTCCTGCTGTCCTTTGAATCATTCCTGTTGTCGCCCATTACAAAAACGCAGTTTTCAGGTACTTCATATTCATACACGCCGTTTTCGGTCATGTATGTACGGTCAAAATAGCCGTTATCTATCATTATCTCCTTGATATGCTCGTTGGAGATGAGCTGATCGTTGACATAAACATGGTTGCTGTTGTAGTCGATCGCTATCTTATCGCCTTCAACACCTATAACGCGCTTTATAAGTATTTTTCCTGCCGCGTCGCTGTTCACCACAACTATATCATCGCGTTCGGGAGTATAATTTACGTGAGTCATTATCAGCCTGTCACCGTCTGACAGTGTATTGTTCATCGACCTGCCGTCCACCATAACTATCCTGAAAATAAAGATGAACACGAGCTGAACGATCAGCATAGCGAACACAAAAGATTCAAACCATTCAAGTATCTCATTTTTCAGATCAAGCGGTTCTTTCTCTTTTATGTCATCAGGCTCAGCCTTTTTTACAGCCTCTATCTCTTCTTCGGAGACTTTTCCCAGCTCCTTCTCATCTTCGCTTATCTTATCTGTCTTATCGCTCATAACAATGCTCCTTTTTTCTGTATGAATATGAAATTACTCATATAGGTTATATTATAACAAATCCAAACAGAAATTACAAGTGTTTTTTCAAAAAAAATGATTTTTATACTCATTTTGTTAAACTTTTTCAGATAAACAAAAAGAGCCGACATACGCCGACTCTTTTATCAGAAGAATTATCTTGCTTCCTTGACCTTGGCAGCCTTACCAACTCTGTCACGGAGATAGTACAGCTTAGCCCTGCGGACTTTACCGCTTCTTACTACCTCTACCTTAGCAACAGCAGGTGAATGTACAGGGAATACTCTCTCTATACCGCAGCCGTGTGCTACTCTTCTTACAGTGAAGGTCTCGCTGATGCCGCCATGCTTCTTAGCGATAACTGTGCCCTCGAATACCTGTATTCTGGACTTGTCACCCTCAGTGATCTGAACATGTACCTTTACGGTATCACCAACGTTAACTACGGGTGCATCTTTCTTCATGCTTGCCTGTGCGATCTGCTTTAAAGCGTCCACTTTAAAATTCCTCCTTTAATTTACAGACGTTCATACACTGCCATTAACGTATGCAGTCAGAGGACCGTCCTTTTCAATGTCTTGCCCTTATGGCACGGCATCAACTCTCGTCGGGGAAACCGACGGTCATTCAAATGCTTTAATATTATATCATATTACGCAAGCATTTGCAAGAGCCTGTCAGCAAAAATTTTCACCGTTTGCCAGCAGGATTTTTGTGCGCTCTATACAAATCAGCTCTGCTTTCAGCCCGTACATATTCAGAAAAGTCTCGGCGACCACACTTGCATTAAGGTTGAAATTACCGCCTGCGGGAAGCCTGACATTCAGCGTAAGACCGTCATCATCTGCCGACATTCCCTTCACATCTATCGAAGGTCTTATATCAACGATATTGACTGTCTTTTTCTTGCTGCGCTTTTCTATCTCTATCTTATCCTTTGAAAGGAAGTCCTCAAACAGTGCCATTGTTTCTTCGTTAGACCTGTCTGTGACCAGCCTTATGATATACTCGGCATAAGTTATCTCCGTATGGCTGTGGACAGGCGCAGAACAGCTGACTATCCTCATGCCTTCGGGCATCTGCGCGTCAAGTGCTTTCACAACTTCATCGAAATCAATATCCTCCAGCAAAGCAATATCCATGACCTCCACCCTGCTTTCAAATCCCAGCGAGAGTGTCAGCGGGAACATTATATATATGCGCGGGTTGAAGCCCTGTGTATACCAGATAGGCAGTTTCGAGCGCTTTATCGCCCTCTGCATGGCACGCATCAGGTCAAGGTGAGAAATATATTTCGCTCTGCCGCACTTTTCGTATACCACCCTGCGTTCAAAACGTTCGGGGCGCAGATTGACATTTTTAGGTTGAAGTCTTTTGTCCGCCACAATAAACACCTCCGCATTCGGGTCTTACACCACAGCCCGAACAGCCTTCTTTGCAGTTGCGTGTGGTCTGTGCAAGGTGAGCCTTTTTATTCTCCCGCACAAGAAATTCGTGCGACACCAGATAATCAAGGTGCGACCACGGCGCGACCTCATCGTAGCTCCTGGTGCGGTTTGCGTAAAACGCCGTATCTATGCCTGTTTCAGCAAAAGCCTCAAGCCACTTGTCATACTGAAAATGCTCGTCCCAGCTGTCCATGTAGCAGCCTTTTTTCCACGCCGCGTATATCGCCTTGCCGACACGTCTGTCGCCGCGTGCAAGCACCGCCTCCAGCACAGAAGTGTTGGAATAATGCAGGCTTAGCCGTATCTTCTTGCTTCGCACCGCAGATTTAAGCACTTCCTGCTTGTGATGTATCTGCTCTTCAGTCGCCTGCGGTTCAAACTCAAACGGCGTGAACGGCTTTGGCACAAATGTCGCTGTCGATACTGCTATCTGTACCGAACGCCCGCGCTTTTCCTTGGGCGTTTCAAAGTATAACTGCAATATCTTGTCCGAAAGCTCGGCTATTCCGCGTATATCGTCATCTGTCTCGGTGGGCTGACCCATCATAAAATACAGCTTTACCTGCGTATACCCCCACTCAAAAGCCATTTTGCAGGTACTCATTATCTCTTCTTCGGTAATGTTCTTGTTTATAACATCGCGAAGCCGCTGCGTGCCCGCCTCGGGTGCGAAAGTCAGTCCGCTTTTTCGTACAGCCTGTATCCTTTCCAGAAGTTCTTCATTGAAGCTGTCAAGCCTTAGGGACGGCAGTGCAAGGTTTACTTTCTCGCCGTCGGTATATTCGGAAAGGCTGGTCAGCAGTTCGTTTATCTTTGTGTGGTCGCTGGTGGAAAGTGATGACAGCGAAACTTCTTCATAGCCCGTCTGCTCGCACAGTGACTTAGTTTCATTTTTTATCGTATCAATGTTCTTTTCACGGAACGGTCTGTAAATAAATCCTGCCTGACAGAACCTGCACCCTCTTATACAGCCGCGAAGCACCTCTACCACCGAGCGGTCGTGGACTATCTCGCTGAAAGGCACAACAAAGCTGTCAGGATAATACACCTTGTCAAAGTCAGCGATAACACGCTTTCTGACCCGTGCAGGCGCTTCGGGAACATTTGGCGTTATGCTTTTTACAGTGCCGTCCTCATTGTAATCAACATCGTAAAAGCGCGGCACATAGATGCCCTCTATCTTTGCGGCTTCTCTCAGGAATTCTTCCTTTGTAGGACATGAAGGCTTCATTTTTTCATATAATCTCAGCAGTTCAAGGTTTACCTCCTCGCCCTCGCCCAGAATGAACAGGTCAAAGAAATCGCTCATCGGTTCGGGGTTGCAGACGCAGGGACCGCCGCCCACCACAAGCGGTGTCAACGAAGTCCTCTCTCTTGCAAGTACGGGAAGTCCCGCAAGGTCAAGCATCTGAAGTACATTATTATAAGAAAGCTCATATTGCAGTGTGAAACCTATAAAGTCAAAATCCTTTATGGGGTCAAGGCTTTCCAGCCCGTAAAGCGGTATACCGTTTTCGCGCATCAGCGTTTCAAAGTCCTTTTCGGGCATGAACACTCGCTCACACCACCAGTTGGGCACCTGATTTTTCAGACCGTACAGTATCTTCATACCGAGATGCGACATGCCGACATCGTAAGTATCGGGAAAACAGAAAGCAAATCGCACATCGACTTTTTCCCTGTCTTTTATGACACTGCCTATCTCACCGCCGATATAACGCGCAGGCTTGTTTGCTTTAAGCAAGATCTTTTCGAGTTTGTTTTTTATTTCTTCCATATTTTTGCTCCGTAATATGATAGATATTTTCTATATTATAGCATGTCCGAATGCAAAAATCAACAATAAAATTTCCGATGCCCCTCAGGACACCGGAAAAAATATCAAAGGTCAAATTCAAGACCTTCTCCGAGTTTAAAAGAATAGATATAACTGCTTTTTACCCGCTCGCCCAGCAGGAGTTCAAAAGCCGCTTTATACAGCATCAGCTGTGTACCGTACTTCTTCATATCATCTGTATCTTTGAAATTGTCGGTCTTGTAATCTACCAGCACCCAGCCGTCAGCTTCTTTGAAGATGCAGTCAGCTATGCCCTGCACAAATCCGTTCTCGGTGGTATAATCCTTTAATTCTCCGCCGAGCTTTAAGTCTTTTACCGAAGCTAAGAATTTCTGCTCACGGCGCAGGTCGGGAGATGCCATCATGCGGGCAAAAAACTCGGTCTTGACAAACTTTTCAAGCCTGTCAACATAAACGCCCTTTGCTTCGCGCTCAGTCATCCTGCCGCTCGTTTTCAGCCTTTCAAGCTCTGTTTTTACATTCTCCGCCGCCTTTTTGTAGTCAGCCAGCTCCATGAACTTGTGGGTGTAAGTTCCGCGCTCAGCGGCTGTCAGCTTGTCAAGTTCTTCTGTCAGCTTTGGCAGATTAGGGAAAAATTCGGGATCTTTGCCGCCGAATTCTCTGTTCTTTTCGGCTGTGACTATCTCGGTAACTGTCAGCTTCGCAGGCAGTAAACTATCGGGCGTATTATATTCTGTCCTGTATTTTTCCAACAGCTGTTTAACTATTGCAGGGTCAGCCCCGACGCGCTCTGTATTGTTTTCGTCGGAAACCGCCTTTTCATTCACCACATCACCGCAGTCGTCATAATAATCAAGTATAACTCTCTCTTTTGGCGAGACTTTCTTTACCGTATCCAGCGGCATGCCCAGCCATTCTTCGAGATGCTCGTTACCGTCCAGCTTTGCCAGAGCCATCACTACCCACGCAAGCATAGTATCCTGTTCCGCCGCCGTATCAGACGGTATCTTATCAGTTTCCGCCGAATTTTTCACCGCATCACGGATCATCTGCATCATTTTTTCACGGCTCGTTCTGCCCGATCTTTCATTTGAGCATACAAGTATCAGCTTTTCCTTAGCCCTTGTACAGCCCACATAGAACAGTCTCATCTTCTCACTCTTCTGCTCACGTTCAAGCAGTTCGGCAAGATGATCGTAATAGAGATTGACACGTTCGACATTCAGTCTCCTGTCTCTCAGCCTGAATGCACAGCCTTCGGACTTATGCAGCTTTATCGTCTCACTGCCCGCATCATCGCGCACCAGCTTTTTTGAAAGTGTACACAGAAAAACGAATGGGTATTCAAGTCCTTTCGACTTATGGTACGTCTTTATATTTACCGAATCGCCGCCTGCCGTGACAGATACAGCGTTTTTGAAAGCCTTGTCGTTGCCCGATACCGAGTCTATAAATCTCAAAAAGCCTGTAACGCCCTCGTTTCCGCTTCTTTCATAATCACCTGCATACTGTAAAAGCAAACGCAGATTGGCACGTTTTTTTGCCGAATCAAGGTACAGCGAAGTTATCCCCATCAGATCGGTCTTGTCAAATATCCTCCTTATAAGCCTTTCAAGGCTCATGCTCATAGAACAGTACCTCAGCGACTCTATCATCTCAAAAGCGCTTTTGCACTTGCTTTGGAGAACATCATTCCCCATATCGACATACTTGGCATATTTCTCATCGGTATCGGGTTCTCTCGATGCGCCGCTCAGTATCTGATAGATATGGTTCAGCTTCTTGGTCTTTTCCGAACGGCATTTTATCCTCACCCTCGTCATATCGTCAGGGGTAAAGCCCAATATCGGCGACATCATCACTGCCGCAAGCGCAATATCGTTCATCGGGTTCTCAACACTTCTCAGCAGGTCCAGTGCCAGTGAGATCTCCCTCGATTTTATATAGCCGTCAGTATCTTCGCAAAACGCCCTCAGCCCCACAGCCGAAAGCGCATCAGCCGCTTCACGTATGTTGTCATTAGTATTGACCAGAATGCAGAAATCCGACTGTCTGCACGGTCTGTCAGCTCCGTCCTCACAAACAGGTTCACCGCCGTCTATCATTTTCCTGATGCGTGCCGCTACGCGCTCAAACTCCGCAGGGACACTGCCGCTTTTATCATCAGGAACATCCACAAGCATGACCTCTGCGGGGCATTCCCTGTCAGTGTACGACGCACCCGCTTCCAGCCGCTCACTGTCATCATAGTCCACCTGACCGCAGCCCTCGCTCATCAGTGTTTCAAAAAGGAAGTTCGACAGCGCTATGACCTCTCCCCTGCTCCTGAAGTTTTTTTGCAGACTTATATGCTCCAGCGACTTATCTTCCGCATGTTCACGCGCAAGCTCGATACAGTTCTTGAAAAGCTCGGGATTTGTCTTGCGGAAACCGTAGATAGCCTGCTTCATATCCCCGACGATAAACGTGTTCTTCCCCATAAAGCGCAGATCATCTGTGTCAGATACCGCCTTAAAGATCATCTCCTGTATGTCGTTTACGTCCTGATACTCGTCGATCATTATTATCTCATAATAATTGCCTGAGCGTATCTCCTCAGCAAGTTCGGTGCGCTCAAAACCATCTTCCGTTTCTTTGACGAGCAGATTTTTTGTCATCAGCTCAATATCGCTGAAATCGACAGCATTCCTTTCCAGCTTTATGTCATATGATATTTCCTCGATACGTCTTTCAAGGGCACACATGGCTGTAAACAGTTTTTCAGCTTCCGCAAGGCTGCCGCGAAGATGTTCTTTTGAGAGATCAAGCCCGAAAGCGGCTTCGCGAAGCATAGCCGCCGCATCGCCTATATCCTGCTTGAATCTCTCTTTGACATCGGTGAGCATCGCTTTTATATCCTCAGGCTGTTTGCCGGAAATACGCATCGGTTTATATTTGTCGAACTCTATCCTGCCAAAAGCCTCACCGTCACGGTGCTTTGCCGCAAGCTCATATCCGCTGTAAAGCGAACTGCATCTGACAAGGTTCTCTTCTGCCGCCTTGAAAGCCTCACTGAAACGGTAAGTCTCTTCACCTGCTGTAACAGTGTAGTTGAAACAATATCTCGCATCATCAAGCAGTCTGCCCGCCGCCGCCAGCTTCTTATCAAAGCGTTCAAATGCACTGTTATACAGCTTTTCAAAAAAGCTCTCGCTGCGGTATCTTTCAGCAGTCTCCCTTATCCATTTGTCTGTGTGACATATCGACTGCAAATGCTCATACAGCGCCTTCACCGCTTTTTTAAGCTCACCTTTCTCGACAGAGAAAAAATTATCCAGAAAAGCATATGTATCGTGATCGTCACCGCAAAGCTCCTCCGCCGCCTGTTCAAATGCAGTGTCAAACACCAGTTCGCGCTCGGCATCGCCCAGTATTTTCAGCCCGCCTGTGAACTCGAAGCGGTTGAGGTTTTCCTTTACCATGTCAAAGCAGAATGAATCAATGGTCGATATGCGAGCCAGCTGAACAAGTTCCTGCTGCTGAAGCACCCATGTATCATCAGGGTCTTCTTTAAGTTTTTTTTCAAAAGCGGCATTCAGCTTGTCGCGCATCTGTGCAGCGGCATCTATCGTAAATGTTACAGCCAGGAGCTTATCGGCGGATATTTTCTTTTCTTTGTCCGTCAGCAGACGTATGATCCTCTCTATCAGGACAGCGGTTTTTCCGCTGCCCGCTGCCGCCGAGACCGTAACACCGCGTCCGTATGAGCTTATCGCCTTTTCCTGATCCTCAGTCCACCTGACCTTCATTCTTTTCCCTCCTCTTTCTCCTCGTTCTCTTTTACTATGCCTTCCAGAACTTCTTTCATCTGTTCAGCGCTTCCCTTTCTCGGCTCTTCGGGGAAAGCTCTGCCGCAGATGCCCGCATATCTGCAATAGCCGCAAATATCTTCCAGCGGGTCAGCGTTTATGTCTCCGTCAAGCAGCCTGTCTCCGTATTCTATGACCTTGCGCTTTGCAAATATCCTCATGGCTGTGAACATCGGGTCACTCATTGTCAGGTTGCCCAGCGCTGTCTTTCCAAGCTCCGTATCCAGCTTATGGTTTATCTCTGCCGCATCTGAGATCCTGCCTTTTCTTGAAAAAGAGTTTATCGCCGAAACGCACGCCGCCTTGTACAGTTCTTCATCCGAAAGCTCCCTGTCGGCAGAATAGTCACTGCCGTCACCGATAAGTTTCAGGTAGAACACGCCCGCCTGCCGCAGTTCCATATCAGGGTTGACAGGATTACCCGTCTCAAGCAGTATCGAAAGGTAAATAAGCATTTGCAGATTAAGTCCGCAGAACAGTTCGCCCAGATCAAACTTTGCATGCCTGCGGAATTTATAATCTATGATGCGCACATACTTTTTGCCGTTTTCCTCAACAATATCCGCACGGTCGATAGTGCCGACAAGAACGATATGTCTGCCGTCTTTCAGTGTCAGGTCGAGGTGGTCTGTACCCTCTTCGTTTTTCAGTTTATATTCGGTTACAACAGGTGCAAAACTGCCCTGCGAAAGCTCCTTCTGAACATATCTCACTATATTGAAAGCCTGCTGTTTCATCGACTCAAAGCGGTATGCGAACGTTTTGGTCTTGCCGAAATCTCCGCAGAAAACATCATTATAGTAATCATCAAAGCATTTTTCCACAAGCGCCGTTATCTGTTCTTCTCCCATTTCAAGGAACTGTCTGCGGCTTTCTTCGGGAGTTATATTATCGGTCTTTATCGCTTTGTCAAGCACCTCATGTATCATCAGACCTTTGTTCAGCCCATCCATATCCATCTTTTCCGAACGATTGAGGTGCAGCCCGTAATTGCAGAAGTACATAAACGGACATTTATAGTAATTATCGAGCTTTGTCGGCGATACCTCAGCCGTTTCACCTGAAAAGAACGCTTCTTTTGCCGCTTCTTTTGAAAGCCTGAAAGGTTCTTTTGAATTAGCCTGCCTCAAAGCCGAGATCTTTTCATAGTATTCCTGCGATACCATCAGCGAATCTTTTATACTGCTGACATATACATTATTGTCTCTTGAATGCTCTATGTATTTGCTGTATGCAGTTTTCAGCGATGTGCAGAAAAAAACGGCAGGCAGAGTGTTTATGCTTGTTTCACCTATCCCGAGTATCTCCTTTATCTCCTTTATAAGCATAGACGGTCTCTTTCTGTTTCCAAGCAGATCAGCCCGCGAATAGACAGCATAAAGCCTTTCGGAAGGCGCACACAGCACCGAATAAGCAGCCAGCTTTTCGTGCATAAGATCACTCAGCGCATTCGACTCTATCAGGATATTCTCTTTCAGCTTTAACAATGTTTTTTCATGTTCTGTCATCAGACCGCCGCTTTTTACCGATGCAGGGAAAATACCGTCATTCACCTCTGCTGCAAAAACTGCCTTAACATCGCCTATCCTCGAATGGCTCGCATCTATCACACGCACACAGTCCAGTTTCTGCGGCGGTACAGATACTTTCATACGTGAGAGCATCAGCCCGTAAAGATCATAATATGATCTCAGTGAGATCTTTTCATCGCCCAGTATATTATGTATAGACTTTATCGCCGAAAGACTCATCGTCCACAGCTGTTTCAAGCCGCGCGCCATTTCAAGCTCAGTCTCGTTATCCGTAAGCCCTACCCTTTTTACCAGCGAATACGTCTGTTCAGACAATTTCAGCTCGCCCAGCAGTTTATAGAACGCCAGTGAGATCTGTTCAGCCGTTGCATCTTTAGCAGCATTTTTGAATGCGGTAAGCGGTCCTATGACCTGTTCCCTGAGCTTATTTATCCGTTCCGGCTTGACACCATCAGATTCCGCAGTGAAAGGTTCAAGCCACATATCGCCGTCAACGCCCCAGCGGATACAGTAATCCTCCAGATCGCTTATCTCATAATTCAGCAGACCGAACAGCGGAGATTTTATCAGTTTCATTATATTCTCAGTCCTGAATTTTCTGGTCAGTACAGTCTTGAAAATATTGCAGATGTAATGCACTATCGCCGATGCATCTACGCTGTCACGCATATCAAGGAAATACGGAATATCATACTTTTCCATAGCGCTTGCCAGTATACTGCCGAAATTACCCAGATCACGCACCGCAACAGCAATATCGTTATAAGTGTATTTCCCGCTGCGTTTCAGCCGACAAATCTCAGCACATATGAAGTCAGCTTCCTCATACATATCGTCAGCGGCAAATATCTGCACACTGTCACTGACTGCCTTAAAATTTTTTCTGTTGAGATCAAACAGCCGTTCCGACAGCTGCATTATCTCCCACGAATCCGATACCTCATCATCTGCGTGTGTAAAACGTATATCTTTGTTATTGTCTTTAGCCAGGTCAACTATCTTCTGCCGGGTGGCAAGTGTGACATCAAACGGATGAGTGCGGCACCGCCTTACAAAAGCATCATCCAGCAGGAGCGAAACTGTCAGCTTTTCTGCCCTTTTTACACATATCTCCAGCATTCTGCGTTCATCATAAGAGAAATCAGTAAACGCTGAAACGAAAACCTGTCTGCCGTCAAATATCCTGTTAATATCAGAAAGTTCCACAGCCTCTTCCATTATAGAAAGTGAATCCGTCATATCCGCATTATCCAGTTCCTCAAGATAATTGGTGAAGATCTGAGCAAGGTCAAGAAGTTTCAGCGACACAGAACCTTTCAGCCTTTCACCTGCAAGCTGGAGCATTTCGGGCGTTATGCCACTCTGCCTCAGCTTAGGCATCAGGCTTATCAGTTCTGCTATAAAAGAAGATTTGTTCAGGCTGTTCTTATAATACCCTACCAGACCTTCCCTGCCGAATTGTTTTACAGCGCGATACATAAGTATCATCTGTGCATTGTCATTGGCAGTATCTTTCGCCTTACTTCCAAATTCTTCAACTATCTCCTCAGCAAGACGATTGAAGCCGGTAGTTTTTATCCCGTTGAACAGCTGTGCGCCAAGCCTGTTATACAGCATTTTGTCATATTCAAACGAGAACTGATCGGGTACTACGACAAGGACCTTTTTCTGCGCGGCAGCAGCCGAACATATCATATCTATAAACATTTTTTCTCTGCGGCTTTTTATACCGCCTGTGAGTATCTCGACCATCACTGATGCCCCCTGTTTCGTTTAAAACTAAATAACAGTATAGCACTGATACAGGATTTTGTCAAACCTCACAAGTCCGTAAGTTTGTACACTAAAACAGTTTCCTGAATATCTCTTCTATCTTGAAAGAGATCCTGATCCTGCCCTTAGGCGACATGACGATGATACCCGTATCTTCATCAGACTCATCACAGTCAAGCTGTATCGCCTGCGACGGCAGGAACGTGTTCTTCTTTAAACAGTCATCAAAAAAGCCGTGATCTGCCGCAACGGTTAAGATCAGCGATGCAGCCGCACAGAGTTTGAACCTTGTAAAACGTGACATAAACAACAACTCCCACAAAAAGTATTTTCATACTGATTATGGGAGCTATCATTGTTTTTATTCAGTTTCCGAAAACTTGTCTTGCAATATCCACCGACTGCTTTGCATCTTTAGAATAGAAGTCTGCACCTATCTGCTCGGCATAATCGGGCGTAACAACCGCACCGCCGACCATTATCTTGCAGTCAACGTTATTCGCCCTCAGCAGTTTTATGGTCTCCTCCATGCTGACAAGCGTAGTCGTCATCAGCGCCGAAAGCCCGACCAGATGCACATCATTCTCGATAGCCGCATCAACTACTGTCTGATAGTCAACGTCTTTACCGAGATCAATAACTTCATAGCCGTAGTTTTCAAGCAGTACCTTTACGATATTTTTGCCGATGTCATGTATATCGCCTTTTACCGTCGCCAGGATTATCTTGCCCTTTGAGACACTGCTGCCGCCGTCAGCAAGCATCTTCTGTTTGATGACCTCAAAACATGCCTGTGCAACACCCGCTGTCTGTATCAGCTGCGGCAGGAATATCTTGCCTTTTTCAAACTGCTCACCCGCCTTGTCGAGAGCGGGCACAAGCATTTCGTTGATGATGACCATTGAATCAGTCGTTTCAAGGAGTTTGGCAGTTATCTCAGCGCCCTCGCCTTTAAGACCATGTTCAATGGCATACGGCAGGTCAACGTCAGACTTCTTCTCAGCCTTTGGCGCAGGTGAAGATGTATCTCCGCCATAATGTGCAATAAATTCCACCGAATTCTTGTCGATATTTGTCAGCAGCTTGTAAGCCCTTACCGTTGCAGTCATCGAAGCAATGTTCGGGTTCATTATCGGCAGGTCAAGACCGCTTGTAAGGCACATCATAAGGAAATTGTGATTCACTATCTCTCTGCTTGGCAGACCAAAGCTGATATTTGAAACGCCCAGCACTGTTCTGAGTCCCAGTTCTTCCTTTACACGATGCACAGCATTCACCGTCTGCATAACGTTTTCCTGTTCGGCAGAAGCAGTCAGCGTAAGACAGTCAATATAAACATCTTCCTTGCGTATGCCGATAGCCATAGCGCGGTGAAGTATCTTCTCAGCCAGTTTGAAACGTTCATCAGCTGTTTTTGGGATGCCGTTCTCATCAAGCGTCAGACCGACAACAGCCGCACCGTACTTTTTTACCAGCGGCAGAACGGTATTCAGCGACTTCTCCTCAGCATTGACCGAATTGACTATCGGCTTGCCGTTATATACCCTCAGCGCAGCTTCCATGACCTCAGGTATGGTCGAATCCAGCTGTAACGGCACATCTACAACGCCCTGCAAAGCCTTTACAGCCCTGACCATCATAGCTTTCTCATCTATCGCAGGCAGACCGACATTGACATCAAGAATATCAGCGCCGGCATCTATCTGTTCGATAGCCTGTCCCAAAATATAATCAATATCGCCTTCTAAAAGTGCCTGCTTGAAACGCTTTTTGCCTGTGGGGTTGATACGCTCGCCGATTATGCGCGGCTGGTCAATGACCACAACATCAGTCGCTGAACAGCACACCGCAGGGATATGAACATCTCTCTGTACATATTTTTTTCCGTCAAGCATCTTTTTAAGACTTGCGATATAGGCAGGGTCAGTACCGCAGCAGCCGCCTATCACCTTTATGCCCAGCGGTATCAGCGCTTCGGCAAACTCAGCAAATTCCTCGGCAGAACAGTTATATTCGTTGGTAACAGGGTCAGGCAGACCTGCATTTGGCTTGACCACAACAGGCAGTTTTGTCCACCTGCATATCTTCTCGACAACAGGATAAAGCTCCTTAGGTCCCAGCGAACAGTTAACGCCCACCGCATCAACGCCCAGACCCTCAGCGGTCAGGCACATGGCGCTTATGTCAACACCTGTAAAAGTACGCATATTTTCCTCGAAAGTCATGGTACACATTATGGGCAGATCACAGTTTTCCTTAGCCGCAAGTATAGCCGCTTTCAGCTCATACAGATCGGTCATGGTCTCAAACACCACCAGATCGGCTTCCCTGCCCGCTATGACCATCTCTTTAAAAATGTCATAGGCTTCCTCAAATTTAAGCGTGCCTGTCGGTTCAAGCATCTGCCCGATAGAGCCAATATCAAGGGCTACCAGCGTATCCGTGCCCTCAACAGCTTTGCGTGCCAGCTTTATGCCCTCGCCGATTATTTTATCGACAGAAAAGCCGCACTTTGCCAGCTTGTGTCTGTTCGCGCCAAAAGTATTTGCATATATAACATCAGAACCCGCTTCAATGTACTGCCTGTGTATATCAAGCAGCCATTCGGGCCTCTCAATATTCATCACTTCGGGCGTTTCACCCATTTTAAGCCCCTTAGCCTGGAGCATAGTGCCCATAGCACCGTCCAGTATAACAAATTCCTTATTTTTTAAAAGCTCTCTAAATCCCACAATGATCTCCTCGTTTTCTGAATTGGCAGACCTCACGCATATTGCATGCGGCACAGCCCTGTCTGCCTTTGGGTATATCGTGATCGCTTAGCCCTATCACCGCAGTTACGGATTTTCTCGGCGTTAAGATGTTATTTCCCGTCGCATTCAGCCCGATGCGCTTCTGCGCCTGCAAAACATCAAGAAACTCTCCCTGAATATCCAGCGGCAGGTCGCCGTACCCGGGAGAGAACCTCCATGTCTGAAAATGATCGGAGAATTCGTTTCGCACCTGCTCGTCCACCATATCACAGACCTGTTCAACAGCGGCACTTGCCAGAAAATCAGCCATCACAGCACGTGTCATATCGGTGGCTTCATAACGGCGTATCACCCTGTCAGCCTGCGCAGAAAGAGTCGCGGCAAGCATCACACATTTCACGCACCCCGCCAAATGTTCTGAAACAGCTTTGCCTTTAAGCACAAGAGATGTGCCGCATACGGCAACACCGTCATCGCACGGCTGTATATCGAACACATGATATATGGCGCAGGGCTTTATGACACCCAGTAAAGCCTTTTCGCACTCGTCCATCATAGAAAGAATACTGTCATCGGGCGCAGTACTGCCATAACCCATATAACGCAGTGCCTCACTTTTATTAAGTTTATCAAGACAGACCTGCATATATCCGTTCATAATGCAAACTTCACCCCAATCTATTTTATTATATCACATTTAACAAAATTCTCCAATATACATATCGACCAAATTTAAACATTGTTTTTTAGTTTATTAGAACATGCACTTGCAAAATCATCAAAAATGTGTTATAATTATAATTAAGTTAAACATAAGTTCAAGGAGTCGATATTATGCTTCACGGTTATTTTGACCTGCCGACATTTTACTTCTTTGAAGAAGGCAACATCTGGTCGGGCAGCCTGTACACAAATTTCAATTATCGCATAGTCCCAAAAAAGGCAAAAAAAGACAGCGATGAAAAAAGTGAGCTGAAAATGGCTGTCTGGTACGGCACAAAATGCTTTGATATGGCAGAAGAACTTGTCGCCCAGTACAGCGAAGATTATTCCGCCGAAGGTCTGGAAGCCTGCATAGCGCATCTCACCAAAGAATTCGAGCATTTCAAAGAGATACGGAAAACGCTGAGTTTTGACTAGATCAAAACATATGGTTTCCCGCCCGATATGATACACAAACTTTCAAATTTAACAGACAAAAAAACAGCCCCGCATCACTGAAATAAAGTGGTGCGGGGGATTTTCATATTTAATTATAATTGAACTACGATCGATCTTTGCTTGCTTTGTTGTTGCTCAACAGACATACAGTCTCCACATGTGTAGTTCGCGGAAAAAGATCGACCCCCATGACTTTATCACAGCTGAAGCCCAGTTCTTCCAGTATCGCACAGTCTCTGGCGGCAGTCGTATGGTTGCATGAGATCATTATTATCCTGTCAGGGGACATTTTCGCCATATATTCCAGCGATTCCCTGTCACAGCCGCGCCGCGCCGGATCGGCGATTATAACATCGGGACGCTCCCCGCGCTCATAAAGAAGTCCCGCTACCTTGCCCGCATCACCGCATATGAACTCAGCATTATCTATCCCATTAGCCTTCGCATTTGCAACAGCATTATCTATCGCAGGCTGAACTATCTCCACGCCGACAAGTTTCTTTACTTGTCGCGCCATTGACAATCCTATCGTTCCCGCGCCGCAGTAAAGATCCAGCAAAGTCATATTTTGCGAGAGTTCAGCGAGTTCGCCGGCTTTGCTGTAAAGCAGTTCTGCCTGACATGTGTTGACCTGATAAAAAGAAAGCGGAGATATAGAAACCATATTGCCGCACATGGTATCAGTGATATTCCCGTCACCATAAAGATACTTCATCTTATCACCGAGTATAACATTAGTATTTTTGGGATTTTCATTCAGCAGAACAGTTTTTATATCACTGAAAGAGCTTAGCAGAACAGGCACAAGCCCCTCAAACACAGCCGCTTTTTTAATACTTGTCACCACAAGACAGACCATGATCTCCCCCGAATGAGCGCCGCGTCTTAAATAGATATGCCTTAACAGTCCCGTTAATTTAACCTCATCATAAGCCTTGATATGAAACTTGTTAACATAGTTAATGATCTTATCAACGATCTCGGAAAAAACTTCGGGCTGAAGTCTGCACCCTGTAAACTCAACTACCCTGTGCGAACGCTTGGCGTAAAAACCGCATACAGCTTTTCCATCGGATTCTGCCACAGGATACTGCGCCTTATTCCTGTAAAGGTCAATATCTTTACAGCCTATAAAAGGAAGATATTCGGGTGCCAGCTTGCCTATCCTTTCAAAGGAAGCACGTATAAAGCCATCTTTGACCCTGCATTCCTCTTCATAGCTCATGTGTCTGAAAGAACAGCCGCCGCAATACTTGCTTACAGGGCAATCAGACTCTATCCTTTTGGAAGATCTGACTGTAAAGCTCTCCGCCTTGCCATAGCAAAACGAACTTTTTACTTTTACTATCCTGCATTCTATAACATCGCCCACCGCTGTTGACGGCACAAAAACCGCTATCCCATTGTATCTTCCGACACCGTTGCCTTCATTGGTGATGTCGGTGATCTCCAGAGGGATAATATCATTCTTTTTCAGATCTTCCATAAAACTCCTCAATTATGTCCTTCCGCGAAATCATCAGGTCAAAATGCTTGTTGTACTCTAACGGAAATTTATAGTTAAACACACGTTCCAGTCTATTCGGGTGATCGACCAGTTTCGTAGATGCGCCCGCACCTATCGCGATAATGGTCTGAACTTCTTCCATGATATAAATATTATACAAGCTCTCATGCCCCGCCTTCGACCAGCCGATATTTTCAAGATTTCCGACCATGTTTTTCTGGCGGTAAAGATAATACGGAAGATACCCGTTTTTAAAGAGCTTTGCAGTCGCATGCTCGACCATTTCATCAGTCGGATTTTTCAGCACAGCCTTATCTCCATGATTTAAAACAGCCGCTCTTTTTATAGAAAGAGTATGTACGGTATAGTTTTCAGGTGACAAGTCTATCAGCTTGTCAATGGTATCATCAAAGCTCTCCACACTATCATTCGGAAGTCCCGCGATAACATCTGTATTAATGCATGAAAAACCTATTTTACGGGCTAATTCAAAGCTGTCATAGAACTGCTCAACACTATGGGAACGGCCTATCGTTTCAAGCACTTTTTCGTTCAGGCTTTGCGGATTTATCGAGATGCGTGTACAGCCATTTTCCTTGACAGTTCTCAGCTTTGCCTCAGTGATCGTATCGGGTCTGCCTGCCTCAACAGTGTACTCTTTTACACCCGACATGTCAAAGCTATGTTCGATGCACTTCATTATAATGCCCAGCTGTTCCGCTTCCAGCGAGGTCGGAGTGCCGCCGCCGAAGTAAACCGTTTCAAGCCGTAATCCCAGCCTTTTAGTGATGAGTGCTGTGTGCCTTATCTCACGGCACATTTTGTCAATGTACTCAGGGATAAGTTTCCTGCCGCTGTCGAGCGTCTGCGAAATAAATGAACAATACGAGCATCGCGTCGGGCAGAACGGTATCGAAACATACAGACTGAACGACTTCTTATCCAGTGCATCGAGTATCCTCTTTTGCGTCATGGCAGTAGCAAAGGCTATATCGCACTTTTCTTTACTGCACAGATACTCATTCTGAAGCCTGCGATACACCTCTTCTTTATCACAGCCTTCATTAAGCCATGTATTTACACGCTTTACAGGTCTTATCCCTGTAAGCACTCCCCATTTAGGCACTATTCCCATAATTTCAGATAAGATCTTGTACAAAATCCTTGACAAGCAAAGTTCCTTGTCATATTTTTCTGTATCCTTGTTTTTGTCAAGCAAAGTACCTTGTCGCGTCTTGAAATGCCCGTATTTGCATATTATATACAGCAATATGTGTTTTTCGGTTTCTTTCACACGCGCAAATATGTAATCTTCATCTGCTTCACATTCTATCTTGTCAGATACAACATGATTAAACTGCGTTGCAGGGATAAAAAGTTTGAGTACGCCCTCAAGTTCATATTTATAATCGTTACCGCTGAGGATCAGTGTCATTAAAAGCCACCACCTGCATACTCCCTGAGATAAGGGTTAAGTTTTCTCTCCTGATCGAGTGTCGTATTGCCCATGTGCCCCGGGTAGATCGTCAGATCTCCGCCAAGATCGGCTATCTTTGCCAGCGATCTCTTCATCTGCTCATAATCTCCGCCGTCAAGATCTGTACGGCCGATAGAGCGAGCAAACAGTGTGTCACCTGTAAACATTACCTCACCGCAAATAAAGCATACCGAGCCGGGTGTATGCCCGGGAGTCTCCAGTATATCGAACTCCAGCTCGTCCAGCCTGAGAATGTCATTTTCGGTGAACAGTTTCACATCACCGTTATATGTCTTGTACCCCCTCGAACGGAAATGCGTCGCCAGCATCGCATCGCCGCTGCGCAGCATTCTCTCGTCCATCGGGTGGATATACACCTCACAGCCCGTTTTTTCGACCAGATCTGCCACAGCACCGATGTGGTCAAAATGCCCGTGTGTGAGAAATATTTTCTTCAATTTGCATTTGTAGAAATCCAGCTCTTCCATAATATAATTAGCTTCAGCAGGCGCATCTATCAGAACAGCGTTCCCGCTGCTGCTGATAACGATGTAGCTGTTTGTCTCACAAATGCTTAACGGTTTTAGCTTAATTACTCTCATTATTAACCTACTTTCCGCTTCTCTCGACCGAGATCACATTTTTGATCTTTTTTAGTTTGGAGATCACAGTATTGAGCTGATCCATGCCGGCAATACTAACTGTTATCGACATAAGTGCGTTGCCGTTTTTAAGCTCACGCGAAGTCGATTCATATATGAATACATTTATCATAGCCAAAGCAGAGGAAACATCTGCCAGCAGACCTATCCTGTCCACAGCGACAATATCAAGAGTAGTCTTGAAATATGTACTGCTCTTTCCGCTGACCTGTGCCCACTCGACATTTACCCAGCGGTCCGTATTTTCACCCTTGTTCACCTGACCGACATAATTCGAGCAGTCACGCTTATGTATCGAAACGCCGTGACCTCTGGTTATAAAGCCGATTATCTCATCTCCCGGCAGCGGGTTGCAGCACTGTGCAAACTTTACGACACAGTCATTTATCCCGTCAACTATCACGCCCGATGAGGACTTCACAGGTTTTATCAGTGACTGTTCATCCACCTCAGCCGCCTTTTCGCCGTACTTCTTATTGTAGGAATCCTTCAGTCTCTGCATCAGCTTTGAAAGCTGAACTCCTCCATAGCCTATCGCGGCAAAGAAATCATCAAGCGTTTCACAGTTGTGACGCTTCATATCCAGTCTGAGAAAATCTTCCAGCTCTTCCTCAGGTACACGTATCATATGTTTCCTGAACTCTCTTTCAAGGGCGGCTCTTCCCTCAAAAATATTCTCTTCGCGGCGTTCTTTTTTGAACCACGAACGAATTTTTGACTTAGCTTCATTGGTCTTTGCTATGTTGAGCCATGACCTGCTTGGACCGTGTCCCGGCACATTTGAAGTAAGTATCTCGATTATCTCACCTGTGCTTATAACATGGTCGTAAGACACCATTTTTTTGTTGACCTTAGCACCGCACATTCGGTGGCCCACTTCTGTATGGATGGCGTATGCAAAGTCTATCACCGTTGAACCGACAGGCAGTGTTATCATGCCGCCCTTAGGTGTGAATGCAAATACATCTTCAGGTGAAAGGTCACTCTTTATCGCCCTGACTATCTCTTCAACGTCATTGGACTCCTTCTGGTTTTCAATGATCTGTCTTATCCATGCCAGACGCTTATCGTCCTTAGAGCTGCTCTTTACGCCCTCTTTGTACTTCCAGTGTGCCGCTATACCATATTCTGCCAGCTTGTGCATATCCCATGTCCTGATCTGCACCTCAAAAGGTATGCCCTCCCTGCCGATGACTGTTGTATGAAGAGACTGATACATATTCGCCTTAGGGGTAGATATATAGTCCTTGAAACGGTTAGGTATCGGCTTGAACATATCGTGTATTATACCCAGCACGTTATAGCATTCATTGACGGTATTGACTATTACTCTGACAGCATATCTGTCATATATCTCGTCAATATCCTTGCCATCGCGGTAGACTTTCTTATAGATACCGTAAATGCTCTTGACACGCCCCGAAACGTTCGGTGCAGGGTCAAACTCCTTAGCGAGCCTTTCAGCGATCTTATCCTTGATGCTCTCCACCAGTGCCTCGCGGCTGTCGCGGCGCATCGCCATCTGCTGTTCTATCTCCTCATGTGCAAATGCATCAAGATAGAAAAACGAAAGATCTTCCAGCTCGTCCTTGATAGATCTTATGCCCAGTCTGTGAGCTATCGGCGCATAAATATTCATGGTCTCATGGGCGATCGTCCTGCGCTTGTCGTTGCGGCAGTAGTTAAGGGTACGCATATTATGCAGTCTGTCTGCCAGTTTTATAATAATTACCCTAATATCCTCACTCATCGCAAGCAGTATCTTTCTGATATTCTCAGCCTTCTGCTCATCTTTTGTGAATATTTCCACCGCACCCAGCTTTGTAACACCGTTTACAAGCATCGCAACATCTATGCCGAACATCTTGTGCAGCTTTTCCAGCGTGCAGTCGGTATCTTCTACCACATCATGCAGCAGTGCCGCGCAGATCGTATCATTATCCATACCAAGTTCAAGCAGTATATAAGCTACTGCTATCGGATGAGATATATAAGGCTCACCTGACTCGCGCTTCTGGTCATGGTGATAACTTTCTGCAAGTTCATAAGCTGAGACTATCTTTGACAGATCATACTGTTTCTCACTGTCTATGACCTTCTGGATTATCATATCAATGGTGTATACCTGTTTGCTCGCTTTGAGGATATACGCAGGTATGGGCAGACCTCCCTCAGCTATTTCGTAAGGACATTTTTTCGGCACCTCATCACTATTGGATCGATTTGCTTCTGACATAACTTATTCCACCTTTCCAATCATTGATCTTAATTTTACCAGTGTGTCCGATTCTTCCAGATCTACCTTCTTTGAAACAGGCAGGAGCTTTATCCTCATTGAAGCGCCTTCAAAAGCAATAAGCTCCTTATCCTTAAATATATCTATAATTATCTTTAACTTGCAGTAATTCATGCTGTCGCTGGTAAGCCTCATAAACAGTGTATCCATTGAGGTCTCTCTTACAGCATTCAGGTATTTATATACCATTATAAGCTCGCTGCGCTGCGGGATTATCTTTTTGACAAAGTTTACGGGAAGTTCTTCTCCGCTCATCAGTTTCTCGTAAGTATCTTTTGCGGCGATATATTTTTCCTGCTTGATACCGCTGAGCCTTATATCCGCCACCTTTATCGAGACTGATTCCCTGTTATTAAATACATTTATATCCAACTCTGCAAGCATATCGACATTATCGCCTTTTGTAAAGCACAGCTTTGTCGGGTCATGCCCGAACATCAATGCCTGCGCTGTCAGTCCGCCATAGCTGAAAGTAAACTTTGTATGGGCATTTTCTTTAAGCCCTGTAATATCCGTTACCTTAGCCCCCAGTATCGCAAACAGCGGTCTGGGATTGCCTTCACCCAACGGTTCCAGCACACTCAGTCCCTTGACCATATCAACGCTTATATCCGCAGGCATCAGCACCTTATCGGCATAAAGCGTTTTTACCGCAGGCTTTTCAAGCGTTGCGGCGTATTCGTAGACTTTTTCAGTAAACGCCTTTATAGACTCCGAACTGAGAGAAAAGCCCGCAGCACACTCATGTCCGCCGAACTTTGTCAGCAGATCCTTGCAGTAAGTGATACATTGGAACATGTTTAACCCTTTGACCGACCTTGCTGAACCTCTTGCTTCTCCGTTGCCCTCATCGGTTATTATTATTGTGGGTTTGCCGTATCTCTCCAGTATTTTTGAAGCAACTATGCCGATGATGCCATGATGCCAGCCGTTCCCTGCCAGCACGATGACCCTGTGATCCAGCACTGTCGGGTCATTATCTATAAACCGCTGAATATCATTCAGTATCTCCTGCTCACTTGACTTGCGCATGGTATTCAGTTTTATCATTGTATCGACATAGTTTTCCGCATCTTCCTGATCTTCACTCAGAAGAGCCTTTACAGCGGTAAGCGGAGAGCCAAATCTTCCAGATGCATTTATAACAGGTCCTATCCTGAACCCGATATGGTCGGATACTATTTTATTTCTGTCAACATTCAGCTTATCAAGCAGCATATCCAGCCCGAGTATCTCGGTGTTCGGCAGATAGCGGAAACCCGTCTTTACAAGCGTCCTGTTCTCGCCATTCAGCGGAACGACATCTGCCACTGTGCCGATTGCGCACAGGTCTGAATACTGCTCGATTATTGCCTCATAATTACCGCCGTCAAGAGCGGCACACAGTTTCAATGCAACACCCGCGCCGCAAAGGTCTTTGAACTTGCTGGGACAGTCAGCCTGATGAGGGTCAACGACAGCCTCCGCCTCAGGAAGTTCCTCGCCGGGCTGATGGTGATCGGTCACTACCAGCTTCATGCCAAGCTCATATATCCTTTTGGCCTCATTTATCGCGGATATGCCGTTATCAACAGTGATTATCAGCTTGACACCCTTTTCTGCCAGTTCTTCAACAGCTTTTATGTTAAGACCGTAGCCGTCATCACGTTCGGGTATGTAGTACATTACATTCGCACCCATACTTTCGAGATAGCTGAACAGAATAGAAGTCGAAGTAACACCGTCGCAGTCATAGTCGCCGTAAATGCAGATAAGCTCATTCGTATCAACAACTGCATTTATCGCATTTACCGCTTTCTCCATATCCTTGATAACGAACGGATCTTCCAGCTCCTGCTCGGTAAAAAACTCCACGATGCTGTCAATATCGTTATATCCGCGTGAGGAAAGCACTTCCAGCGTCAGCCTGTTCAGGTCGGTCTTTTGCTCAAACTCTGCTACCTTAGCGCTGTCAGCTTTCCCGATCCTCCATCTGTTCATAAACACTACCCCCATTTTAAAATGATTTTCTTTATATTATACCACCTGACAGCATTTTTTTCAAGAGCAATAATTTTCATATATGACCTGCATTTCAATAAAATTCTATGCATCATTGACAAAAATCCCCCTATATCAATATAGGGGGATAAGATGATCTATTTTCTCTCTTTTATCTCTTTGATGAGCTTTTCGGTCAGTCTGTCAAGTGCCGAATGATCCATAGCTTCGATATAATACTTCTCTATCTCATCATGGACAGCTTTTGCATTTTTTATAGTGATATAGATCTCATCAGCAAGCTTTACAGCTGTCAGCCTGTTCATTTTCAGCCTGCTTTTATACCGCTGTAAAGCCATTTTGTCATAAAAACGCGATAAATTCAGCTGTTTTGCATTTTCTATCCTAAGATCATTCAGCGGTGTTGCAGAAGCCATCGCAAGTCCAAGTTCGGGAATGATGATATGCTCATATGCCAGATCGTTCAGCCCGTGACTGGGGCATATTATAACATCAAATCCGCGCCTTGATGCTTCTGCTGCCACACTTTCACATATCCTGTGTGAACATGCAAAGTATTCATCGTGCATCATATAGATCTCCTGACAGCTCTCCAGCGTTTCTGTCATAGTCAGCCAGCCAAATTCAGTCATAGCCGAAAGCTGACGTATATCGCGCCTGCCGCTCCCACTGCCTTTTTTCGGTATCATCTTTTTGCAGAACCTTGCCAGGAAACCGTTTAGCTTTTCCTCGTCTATACAGCCCTGCGCACAATTGAAGCTGTCACTGCACACATTCGAGAATGCTGTTGTGAAGCGCTTGGCACGCGCCAGCAGAGACTTGTTCTTATCGGTAACTGCGATAATTTTCTCGCGGTCATCAGCCAGTTTTCTGCTGTCCCAGTTCTCTCCCAGGTTGATGATGACCTGAGCTGCACCCGGATAGATCGGGTCAAAAACATGCGGAGAAGTCCCGTCAACGATAAGCACATCAGACTTCTCCAGCCATACAGCGTCCAGCGATGCGGGATCGGATGAACAGTAGAACCTGACCACATGTTCGTCCGTTTCAAACTCGGCGGCTATCTTTTTCATCAGCGAGGATTTGCCCGTACCTGCACCGCCTTTGAGGATATAAGTAAATCGGTCGCTTTCCTCTATCAGTCTGCCAAACTCGGTTGAAAAGCCCTGCGCTGTCATACAGCCCAAAAAGTATTTTTCTGACATAAGTTTACCTCCCATTATTATCATGGTACATATTATGCAAAAAATACTTCTTTGGTTAAAAACAGCCCGAAGTAAAATACCTCGGGCTGTTTTTTCAGTTCAAATATTTCAGTCATTCATACAGTCAAGATAGTCTGTACCTACATAAACTGCCTTGCCGTCTTTTATAACAAAACCAACGACCTCTCCCCAGTCGCCCTCGCCCTCAACAGCATAAGATACGATGCTGTCATCTTCAGGCTTGCTGACATACACCGCTGTAAACCAGCAGAAATTCAGTATATCACGCACATCATCAAGCTCAGGCAGTTCAAACTCTTCATCAAGACCGCCCTCACCTGCACTTTTGATAAGACCGCGGCAGATGTCATCTATTGTTTCATCGGGCAGACTGTTAAGCGATGCCACACATTTTTCAGCATGATCGGTCAGTTCGGAACTTTCGATATAAATGCTTATAGCAATCCAACTATTTAAATTCACAAAAGCAATCCAACTATTTAAATTCACAAAATCCAGTCGCAAAAGCTCGGATCTATGGATTTTGTGACTGGATTTTGTCTGAATTTTAAGGCGGATTGCTATGGTTTAGAGCCGCCATCATCATCATGGAAAAAACTGCTGACAAAAACACCTTCACAGCTGTCATCAACTTTGTTGACCCATTTTATCATAGCCACACCGGTTTATCAAAGCCTGAGAAGCCACTTGACAGCAGCTTCTGCCCATGCAGCCGCAACAGGCTGGATATGACCCTCCCATGTGGCAGTAGTCTCATCACACAGTCCCAGACCGTGACCGCCATGCTCATAGATATGCGACTCAAAAGGTATCCAGTATTTAGCAAGAGAAGTCATGTAAAACAGCGAATTCTGCACCCTTACACAGCCGTCATCAGCGCAGTGCCACAGAAAAGTCGGCGGTGTATGTGCGCCGACACGGTTCTCCATCGCAAGGAAATCGCGCAGTTCCTTATCATTTTCCCTGCCCCTCAGCAGGTTCTGTATAGAACCTTCATGCGTAAACTCAGGGTCACTGGTCAGAACAGCATAGCAAAGCACGGAAGCGTTTACCTTTATATCCTCAGGTGTACAGCCGAGCGGCTTTGTCAGTATCTCGCTGTTCCACAGGTTTGCCATCGTCGCCGCCAGATGTCCGCCTGCCGAGAAGCCCATTACAGCGATCTTATCGGGATCTATGTCAAATCTCTCGGCGTTCTCCCTGACATATTTTACAGCCGCCGCACATTCAAGCGCGTCCTGCGGGAAAGCACGCTGACAAGTGTACCTCAGTACAAAACAGCTTATACCGTAGGCGATAAACCTGAATGCAACAGGCTCAGCCTCTCTCTCCGAACAGTAGTCATATCCGCCGCCTGGACAGATTATCAGCGCACGGTGCTTCTTTCTGCCTATCTCTTCGGTAAGTGTGCTGTAATAGCAGTCAAGTGTAGGCTTATCACCTATATCCTTGATACCTGCTTTTTCATAATCAACATTAAGTTCTATAACTTCCTTCATCATAATAAATACTCTCCTTCCGCTTCGGACTCGGTTTTGCTGTCCGCCGCTGAATTATTATTACTGTCAAACTCTTTATTCTCTGTAATATCGGCTATTACTATATAACCATCGGCATTATTGCCCGATATGATATAAGGATAGCTGCTTTCGTCATCTCGCATCGGCACAGGCACACTCGTGGTAAGCGTCCCCTCTTCTGCCGCAACAAAATATGATGCATATTCAGTGCCGTTATCCGTTGTGACAAACCAGGGCTTTTCAAAGGAATACTCTCTTACAGCAGACTGAAATTTTTCCAGATCAGCCGAACCGTCAGTCTTTTTCATATGATCTATCAGTTCTGCCGCTTCCCTGCCAACATATCTCAATCTGTCAGCACCGCGCATCACAAATCCGTATTTTGCGCAGTTCTGCGGTATCCAAGCAAAGCTGTCTTTACCCGTGAACTCCAGATACGACTCACCGTCAAGCACCATAAGATCTACCGTTGAACCGATATACGCTTCATCCGCTCTCTGCGCTGTATCATCAGCGTCAGGTATCATTGAAGTTATCATCAGCATGCCGCTGCTGTGCGACTGCGCTTCAAATGCGACTGCCATATCGTTGAGCGCCTGAAGCATTTCAGGCAGTGCTTCATCACTGGGGTAGCTTGCCGCCATCACCTGTTCGCCATTCTTGTCAAACAAAAACGAATAGAGCGACTCTGTATTATTTACCTGCCCCTTGAAAGGGTGCTGCGCATCGACCTGCAAAAGCAGACCGTTATACATCGCCGTACCGTTCTGCATCTCATTATATGTATAGTTTTTGGTCAGTCTTTTGCTCGCGTCCTCCTTTACAGGCTTTGTTTCCTCAACGGAAGATCCTGCAATATCATCTTTATCCTCAACAGCTTTTTTCTTTGACTGCCGCGAACTGCACGAAGTCGATACTGCGACCAGGATAAGCAGTATGACCGCCAGTGCCGCCGCAATATTCTTATACTTATAAACCTTAGGCTTTGTCGTTTCAGACATAAAGCTACACCACCTTTGCAACCATATAACTCATAGTAAACGACCAAAGATCACATTCATGTCCCCGACGGTCTATATGTGATTTTTAATGCCGTTCACTATAATTATAGCATAACTTTTTGTCAGATTTCAACATTTTGAAGAAGCACGATAATACTTTCATCACTAGCAACAAATTCAGGACAAGAATTTTGTTCATTCAGACAACACTTACCTGCCCGATGCATAATCAGCCAGTGACTTTATAAACAGCCTGCCTTCGTAAGACTCTTTCAGCTTTTCGGGGTCACTGCTGCAAACCACGACTTTGCCTCCCATGCAGTCATATTCATACAACAGTGCAAGGTCATGGTTGCGCTCAAAATTGTCTATCATTCGTACAATTATCCTCTTGCCGTCTGCTCTGCCGTCAAGTATCTCACAGCGGGAATTCTGCACAATATCCCACCATGCAGGCGTTGAATAGTGCTTGCTTGCAAATCCGCCGAGTGCGGCATGACCGTTATCTATCACAAGTCCCATCGTACCCACAGGCTCAGGTTTATCCATCATTCGCGATATAGCCGCAAACATGGGATAACACCAGAAATCCTGACAGTAAGCCCCCTCGATAGAATTTTCGCTCTGCCTGAACAGTATGACTGTTCCGCCGTTTTTCAGCTTTTCTTCCGCGCGGCTGTCGATCTCCGTAAAGATACATGAATCATCATATTCAGCCGCTGTCGGTATCATCTCAAGTTCGTAATGGTTGCGAATATCAGTGCCATCAACGCCGAGCGAAAGTACAGCATCTGTGATGTTATCGACCTCGGGAAGTTCAACAGTGAAACGCCCCGCGCTGAAATAATTGTCATCAGAGGTTATCGACGCACTTCCATTTTTTTCAAAGCCGTCAGCTTTGAGCGACCAGCTTACTGTTCTCCCTTTAAGGCTGACAGGGCGGAAATTCACGACCCTTACGCCAAATCCAAAACTGCTTCCCGAAAGAGGTGTGTAACTGTCAAATACCGCCTGCACGACCGCATCATTACAAAACTCGCGCCACTCTTCGGGCGTTATCAGACCTTTATTATCCATAAATGCGTCAAGCATGCCGACAAGCGCAGTGCCCTGCCCCGAAAAGTCCTGTATATCAAGTATCTGGAAACCGCCCAGCAGTTCAGAACGGAAAACCGATTCCAGCTCTTCCTTATAGCAGGCTTTAGCCAGCTGACCGGAGCAGTAGAAATAATCTTTTGCCAGATGTCCCAGTCCCTTTTCTGTCAGCCTCTCACGAAATATCTCGAAATTGCGTGCTTTGAGCGAACCTGTGTATTTTTCTATCTCATCAAAATTCGGATAAGTCTCAAACTGACCTATCTCATGTGAAACTATCGGTATCTCAGGGATAAGATCCGCATCAGCGTCACTTGCTTTGACGGTTTTCATAGTAGTGCCGAATTGTATCTGCACCGTCCCATCATCAGAAACATCTGTCGAACTTGCGGGCTTTTCAGGTCTTATAGCACTGTCATAGCTGTGATCTGCGGCAGGCTTGTCAGTCTGTATATGACCCTGCGGTGCATCACACATAGCATATGAACCGCGTATCAGTCTGTCATTAGCCAGTCTCACGCCCACAAAGAAATCATCGTTTTCGACCACATTCGGGAACCACTGGAAATTATTTGAACCCTGCGTATACAGATGTCTGTCATCAAATTTCTTGTACATTCCCATTATCTCATTGATACGCTCTTTGCTTCCCCATAGTTCGTTGCCCATCGACATCATGCAGAACGATGGGTGATCTCCGTATTCTCTGAGCATAGCAAAGCCCTCATCTATCAGGAACTGCTGTTCTTCGGCATTGTAGCCTTCTTCATCGGGTGCGCAGACAGTCCCCCAGAACGGGAGCTGAGGCTCCATATAAATGCCGAGCATATCCGCCGCGATAAAAGCAGCTTCCGGCGGGCAGCAGGTATGGAAACGATAATGATTGATACCGAAAGAACGCGAGATCTTCATTACCCTCAGCCATTCTTCCACATCACACGGAGCGTACCCCGTTTTCGGGAAAATAAGACCGTCATGCTTGCCGCGCAG
>NZ_CACWPP010000030.1 GCF_902762735.1 uncultured Ruminococcus sp. | reverse complement strand
ATTATATCATTTTCCAGGTACTCTGTCCAGTAATTTGTATAATCTGAAATATAAATGTAACTTTTGAAACCTGATTTTTTGAAAATTGATTTCCGTGCAAAAATAAAATGACAAATAACAAAAATAAAATGATAAACCAAACCAAGCTAAGACACAAACTAAAAACATGCAACAATGCTGTTTGAATAGCATTGTTGCATAGTGGTAAAAATCTCAAATAGAATTAGCGTTCCAAAGAGAAGATATCAATTCTTCATAGTTAATCTGTGGATTCCAAGAAAAAGTTTTACGAGTCTTTTCAATGTTTGCACATAAATAGCTTGCATCTCCATTACGTCGTTCAGCATATATTGGCGTCATAGATGCACCTGTTATATGATTGAATATGTTAATCAGTTGGAAAACACTTAATTCATTACCTGAACCAGCATTATAAACCCCATTGAGATCATGTGCCCAACCTGAACTTGTTAAGCGTTTTAAAGCCATTATATGCAATCTAGCAAGTTCTCTAACATCTAAGTAATCTCTGACACAAGTTCCATCAACGGTGTCATAATCATTTCCATTAATTATAATGCTGTTATTCCTATTTGACACATTAATAAGATTAGGCAATATATTGTCAATTTCCAGATATTTTTTTACGATACTAGGATTATACAAATCGCATCCCCAAATATTAAAATACCTAAATGCAATATAATTAATTCCGTATTGAGAAGAAATACTCCTTAGTTTTTCTTCACCTATATATTTAGAAAGGGAATATGGGGACATATATTCCGGATATAAAACAGTACCTTCTGCGAGCGGTTTATTTGAGTTTGGGTAAACAGCTGCAGATGATGAAAAAATGATATTATGAATCTTATTCTGTATCATAGCATTTAGCAAGCAATCCATTGCATACACGTTTTCAGAATAGAATAATTCTTTTTCAAGGAAAGAGCGTTTGATTCCTAGTTCGCCTGCACAATGAATTATACATTCTATATCGGTATTCTCCTTAAAAAGCTTATCAAGTTCCACTGTGTTTTTTAAGTCGATAGTATATTCAATTATTCTTTCATGTTCTATTCTGAGAGGGGGAGCTTTGTCAAGTGATAGTACATAATATCCACTTTCAGCGAGTTTGCGAACAATATGACTTCCAATATAACCTGCACCACCGGTAACCATTACTTTATTCATGTTTCAAACCTCGCCTATAACTGTTTCATTATTTGATCATTATTTAATGATTCTCTCATTACTCTATTAAATGAAAGTATTCTGTCTTTATTTTCTTCGTATGTGAAAAGATTAATATAATCAAAAATGTTTGAATTCCACACTTTTGGATCAATTGAATACTTTTCCATAATGCATTTCCATAAAGGTAACATCCATATATGTAAATGTGGCTCATATATTCTTTCTTCAAGAATAATATGAACACGTTTTACGTCAATAGAATTCATCATTGATATTCTCAGTCTATTGAGAATAATCCCTAAATCACTTGACTGCTTTTGAGATAAATCCCCGATTGTGTTAATGTGCTTTCGAGCAGAGATAATATAAAAACCTGGTACAGGACATTCGGCATCTTGCCTGATGATATAGTCTTTATTTTGCCAAATTGGATTAAGCTCTTCTAGCATTATAGTATTCTTTTCCAAATAACAACCTCGACAAGTATTGTCAGGAACGGTAACTATTGAACCATCTAAAAATCTATATTCTTTTATTTTCATTCAGCTCCTTGATTTTTTTTATTATATAACGATCTTCTATGCTGCCTAAGATAACCCTTTGATCATTTTCGTCTTCAGTAGTTTGCCACTCAGATGAAAGAGTTTGATTAGGATACCATAATACCCCATCGCTTCCAATAAGCAGGTATTTATTTTTTCGATGCGTTACTGATTTAGGTTCGATAATGATGTGACTTTCTTTTATTGAGTTACAATAATTTTCTATCATCAAAAACTGCTCCTCAGTCACGGAAAAAAACTTTTTATTTGAAATGCCACCTGGTCCAATAGCCATATATTGAAATAATTGCCATTTTTTTACACATTCTATTTGATTTATGACATGGAAAATACCTGCTATCTCATAAATGTTTTTAGCATGGACGACGGTGTTAATACAAATCGGAATTTCAACAGAAGATGCAAAACGAATTGATTCAACGCATTCTTCAAAATGCACTCCGTTGCGGAATAATTGTATTGTAGTATCGTTTATACCATCAAGTGGTAAACCTAAAAAACGTATTTTTTTTAGACTTGAAAGTAGTTTCGTCTCTCCCTTTCTTTTCAACAGTGTACTTCCGATTCCGTCTAATGATATATTCCAACCTTGTGTAAATAGTTCATCTATTATGAAGGATAAATCATCTTTTAGAAAAGGATCTCCACCACTTAGCGTTATTTTATTCGCATTAAATTCAGTTTTGTATTGTTCAAGAAATCGTAAAATTGCTGATGTACGTATTTCTGTTTTAGATGGAATATTATAACATCCTGGACAATGACAAGGACACCTATTACAAACTTGAACAATCAAGCTCCTTTCGTATTGTTTCAAGCATATCATCCTTTCCTAATAGTGAATCCAAAGATTTGACATTTTCGCTACGACATTCATAAAATGCTTCTACGAATTCACACCCACATAATACACCTAGAAATTTTGATAATGCTAAGTGTTTACTCATATTTTTTTCTATATATGGCATTTGAGATATGTGGTACTTTAGTGCTTCTTCTTTTTGCTTAATACAATCGCTAATGTCGTAAAAAGTATTGTAGTCTAGTTTTTTTAAATCGCAGAAATCTATGTGGATTGGTGTGAAGCAAAACGTGTGTGATAAAAGCGTATTTGTCTTGTGATGGTGCCACAAAGAATCAATAGCTGTTATGCAACTTCTATAAACAGCAACATGATCATTGTGTTTGTCATTTGGATGATGAGTATAAATGTATTTGGGGTTATTCCTTTTTAATATATCTAAAAAAAGAAGATATAATTTTTGCTGATTATATATAAGTTCTCCATCAGTTAATTCTAAGGAAATAAAGTCGATGCTAAATAATTTAGATGATTTATTTAGTTCCTCTAGTCTGTCCTTTCCTTGTAAATTGTTTCCATTTTCGCCATTAGATGCACAAACTAATAACACGTTACTAAATAACGATAATTTATATAGTGTTCCACCCATTCCTAGAAAAGCATCATCGGGATGGGCAACAAATATAATACAGTCATATAAATTCATAATACATATTCTCCATTATAGACCATACAGCCGTATCTGAATACTGATTTATTGCAAATGATCGAGCGTTTTCTCTGCATTTGTTTTCTTCTATAGGAAAGCGGCAAAAATTGTCAATTCGTTTAGCAACTTTATCAGCAACATCAGCGATAGTTCCACTATAAAAATCATAATCATTTGGAACAAGATTAACATTATTTTCGGTAAAAGGCATAATTAAACCGAGACCTGAAAACAAAGCCTCCAATTTTGCTTGCCCATAAGTTTCTTTGGCTGATAAATCCAAATAAAAATGATATTGTTTCATCAAGCAAGCAATTTCCTTTTGAGAGAAAACAGGTTTAAAAATAGAAATGCAGTTGGTTAAATCTAAATCTGAAATCAATTTACATATTCTATTCTTATACTCTACATCACCGTTAAAAGGAATGTCGCCATATATGTGATAATAGCAATTATACCCTCTTTCTCTAAGTGATTTTATTATAAGAATATTATCTTCAAGACGACGTATTGATTTTATTGCGCAAAATGTACAGAATTTTACTGTATTACTAAATGTTAATGGGGCGTATAAAAAAACGCTTTCATCTATTGGAATTGGGAGTACGGAGGGAGATAAAGCTGTATTTTCTATTGTAAAAGGCAGTATTAGTTTATTAAGAAACAGAGAAGGTACTATGATTCGATCGGAGGAAACAAAACGAGATAGCATTTCTGCTTGATTCTCAGTATTGATGTTGTTGTGTTCATAACACCACACTTGATTACAAATACGTCTAAGCTTTTTAAATGAGTCGGTCTTTTCGTATGTTCCATTAAACACCAAAAGATCATAATGCCGATTAGTATCTGAAATCTGATCTATCATTCTTTCGGTAACTAGAGTAACATTGCAGTGCTTAGATAACAATCTATAGATACTCTGTCCGGCTGTAATATAACCGCCAAAAGCATTATCCAACAATTTAGTATAAAATAGAATACTGATTTCAGATATGTTACGATTGCATCTTTTACAATTTAAAAATTTATTTATTATGAATTTATGATAAGAAGATATATTTATTGAATTGATTTCAGCTATTTCAAATGCACGCAGCTCCTTGCCTTCTATGCATTTTAATGCAGTAATATCATCTACAACGGAAAAATAAACCGTTTCTTCGCAATGCTCAGTAATTACAAAAAGCTTTATAATAAATTTTGGTATCCATTGTGTTTCTTCAAAACATTCTCTTAACATACAGGAACGAGGTGTCTCATTAATATTTGAGGCACCTCCGATTAACCCCCATTTCCCAGAAAAATGAATATGAGGATCATCATCTCTAAGTTGCAATACTATTTTATTATCAACTGTTAATAATATCAAACTTGATGCTTTTAATGTATTCATCTATTTTCCTCGTCATCTATAGCCCAAGGACATACATCAGCAATTCCCTTCACCAAATAGTCTCTAAAGAATTTAAGCTTGTCCAAATCCATATCATTCGTTTCAAAAACATAACCACTTTGCTTATCGCCGTAGATTTGATAATACTTTGAAAAATCCTTATCAATATTAACAATGCCATATTTTGATGGGTTTGCAAACAGTGGAGTGCCGGGATAGGGAATCAATGGATAAACGGAAACATCATCAGGTTTTACCTCTTTAATAAGAGAAATTGTCTCATCTAATGTTTCTATTGTTTCGCCCGGGTATCCAGCTATTAAATAAACTCGGCACTTCATACCGTATTCTTTCGCTAACTTTATGCTGTGTCTAATGTCTTCAACCTTTGTTCCTTTGTTCATTAAGTTTAAGATTTTTTGACTGCCTGACTCAACGCCAAACGATAAGTGAAAAATCCCCATTCTTTTGAAGTCCAATAGTATTTCTTCATCTATATTATCAACTCTTGCAAAACATCTGAAAGAAAAGTTATAGCCTTCTAGAGAATTGGCTATTTCTGTTAATCTTTTCCGGTTAATACTAAATATATCATCTTGAATTCTGAAACTGGTATAATTATAATTATGATACAAATAGAGTATTTCAGATACAACATCTTTGGCTGATCTAAAACGAACAGTTTTATATTCTCGCATTAAAGTACTATTACAAAATTCACATCTATAAGGACAGCCACGAGAAGTTAAGATCGAAATTGATTTTTGCCCCTTTACTTTTCGTGTGTATTTATCCAAATCGACGAGCGTATAGTCTATCCAACCCGCATCATCAAGATTTTCAATGCATTTTCCTTTGATTATTTTTGTTTCGGGCTTTTTGCCCTCGATTAACAATGAAATAAGTTCAGCTTCCGCCAATTCACCTTCACCAGTAATTACATAATCAAAATCATTCGATACTTCATTTGGTAATGCTGTAGCATGGTGTCCGCCAACAATAAACACGCTGTCACTTAATGCTACTTTTCGTAATTCCTCAACAATCTGTTTTGTAAGGTGATAGTTCGCTGTAAAACTAGAAAAACAATAGATAGAACAATTATCTAAATATTTCATGAGTACGCTTTTATCATCTACAGATAAGTCTACATACACTACATCAACATTACAATGTTTTTTTACATATGAAGCACAGTAAAGCATACCCATATCAGGCTCTAGTCTGTCATCTTTTAACATTGGAACGGGTGTTTTTATAAATAATACAGTCTTATTAATCATTTTATCCATCCATTTTATTTATCTGACTCTCACTTGTTTCACGTTTTCCGTCATATGGCTGGCAAGAGAAACAGTTACGGCATGGGAAGTCATCAGCATACTCGTTGTTTTTGTATCCTGATAAATCAGCTGCTCTCAATTTAGCCATCTTTTCACTGTGCCAAATCTCGTAAATTGAATTGTTTTCAATATTACCGAGAACAACATCATTGCGTAATACTTTATGGAACAACTCATTAAAGCAAGTTACTACTGTACCATCATATGCAATATTGAAACGCATCCAGTGAACAAGGCAAGAACTGCATTTCTGCTTCTCTGAGTTTTTAGATGATAAAAGATTATTGTAATTGTGATATTTGCGAACAAAGGCATCTGCAACAAGACCTGTTTGCTTCCAATAATCTACAAATGCATTATCCCTTAACTCATCTTCACTCTGAACTCGAGATACAATTAATCTGGTTTTCAACTGATTCTTAGATATATAACTCGCCATATATGCTATATTATCTTTAACAAGCTGAAATGCATCAATACCTTTAGTTCTTTTGTAATCTTCCGCATCTACACTGTTTACTGAAACTTCTATAATGCTATTATATTTACATAATGCTTCCAACACAAAAGCATCTTTTGTAACGAGTGAAGTGAAGATCCAACTTCTAACATTATAGTTATGTATAAGCTGAATTGCAGGAACAAGATTGTCCCAAAGTATTGGATCTCCTACCGAATGAATTCGTATTGTACTATGCTCCCATTTTGAAATTTCTTGTATGACGTGTTCCAATCTTTCTATCGAAATAGAATTTGAGCCGAATCGTTCAGTACGCTGAGCCTGAGGAGTTTTACCTACAGGGCAGTGAACACAAGAACATGGACAGGCTCCACGGAATACTTCAAGGTTAATAATATTAGGGAAATCATAGTATTTTTTTTCAGTAAAACCTAACTCTTCAAAATTTAACATATAAACCTCCAGTCAATCTGTAACCAATAGACACATATTGAATATTTGTTTGAGTTCTAGTATTTCGAGAATCTATAACTTGAATTTTGTTTTGCAAGTAAAAATCTGTCGCACAATATCGCTGTTTATCATCAATATGGATTTAGAGTTTGCAAGATACTAGCACAGCTTATAACCAACTTATCTGACTCGTTGAAGAAAGAACACAAACATTTCCAAAACAAGCAAATTGAGCATATGTTTTACTTATTGTTATATCACATATACATTTGAATGTCAAGAGATTATTTAAAAAAACACACGGCAACATAACATTATTAAAAAAGCACACGGCAAACGGTGCAAATCAATCAAAGAAGTACGTCCTATCAGTTTGCCGTGTTTCTGTTATTATATTTATGGGCTATCGGTAAAGGTCACTTAGAGCGTGTCCATAAATAACAGGTATAGGCTTTCGGGAATGAACATGGGCATGCAGACATTCTCGTGACCCATTTCCTTGAATCTGGTGTCCAGAAGGCGCTGTATATGCTCCCATATAGCGTAGCCGTAAGGTCTTATTACCATACAGCCCTTAACGCTTGTGTAGGCTATCAGTTCAGCCTTTGTACAGATGTCGGTGTACCACTTTGCGAAATCCTCGTCCATTGAGGTTATCGCATCGACCATTTTCTTGTTCTTTGCCATATTTTTTCAACTCCTAAATATATGTACGGCGAGTTCAAACCGCCACTTTTTACTTATATCATTCCTTACCGTCAAGGATAATATCATCAATATACAAACACCCGTATGGCTGTTCATCATCGGGCAGATATTCAACATCGTGATACTGAACGGTACTGCCATTTTCGTCAAGCACAGCATACCGCAGAAAAAACGAGTCACAAAGTTCGTCCGTATCTATCCCGAACAGCATGTTCAGCTTGAATATACTGCAAACATACCGCACCTCTTTTATCGGCACTTCGCGGACAAACTTATCCTCATTCTCATACATCGAATAAATGTCCCGCAGTTCTTCCGCGATAAGACCGTCCATATCCTCGCTGTCAAAATTTATGACATCTTCCGCGCCGCCGATGTATGCCCGTTCAAAGAAGTCTGTCGCTTCAAAATAGCTCTCATCAACAGTTCTCTCACAATGCTGACCGAAACACTGTCTGCCGTTCAGGTCAAACAGCAAGACCTCGTTCCCGCTGTCAGCTTTCTCGCGGCGGTCGATAAGCACTGCGGCTTTGTCATCGCGCAAAAGCAGCCACGCCAGCAAAAGCGTATATCCGCCCGCATCATTATCCGCGTTTATCCTGCTGACCGCATTACGGAGCGCTTTTTCATTTATCTTCATCGCCGCTTTCCTCCTGCAATGCTTCGGCATTCTTCTTTTTTCTGCCCAAATTCAGCGCATATATGTCCTCGTTGTATATCTTGTAATTGGGGTCAAAGCCCTCTTCCTTTGAGGCTTCAAAAGCGCTGTGCGCTTCATATTCGCGGGGAGGATTTCCCTCTTCGGCATTGTCTGCCCTTTCGGGCGCGACACCTCTCTGCTCTATCTTCTCGGCAAGAGCGGGATTTTTCTTCTCTATCCATTTTGCGAGTTTAGGCGTGACAAGACAAGCCAGCACGATAAGCCCCATTATAATGATACAGCCGACGGCAAGCCCGCCAAATCTGCTGAGAAGTTCAGTGTTCATGGTTTTACCTCTGTTTGTTATTTTGCAAAATGACGGCACTTGCGCTCATCGCACCGCCCTTATCTTCTCCCACTCTTCGCGGGTGATGGCGTAAACATCTGTCAGACCCTCACCAGCTTCATAGCTTTCCGCAAAGCGTGCGCCGTAAGACATGGCAGTTTTTGCAGAGGGCACATTTTCATGCTTCATGTAAGAATACAGCACCCGAAACGTAGTGTTATCAAAAGCCCACCCGCACACCGCGCAGGCGGATTCCTTAGCATAGCCCCGCCTCTGCATGTCACGGCGGATATGATAGCCTATCTCAGGGCGTATACTGCCGTTTATATCCTGCATGGTCAAACCGCAGTCGCCTATCAGCCTGCCATTCTCTTTAAGGCATACCGCCCACAGCCCGAAGCCGAAAATGCGGTATCTTTCAAGATTTTTCTCTATCCAGCCGCGCACCCGCACTTCATCGAACACGCAGGGATAGTACTGCATTATCTCGCGGTCACACAGCACCTCGCACAGCGCGGGCGTATCCTCTGAAGTCAGTTCGCGCAGTATCAGCCTTTCGGTCAATATCTCCATCTCTCAGAACCTGAAATACAAAAACGGGTTGAAAGAGTTGCCTGCCAGATAAGCCACCGAAACTATCAGCAGTACAGCGCATTCTGCGGGTACGCAGAAGTTTGCGTAGACCTCTTCGTTGGACCGCTTTATCTTTTCGCCCAGCTTTTTGACCAGCGGTGTCGAACAGATAATCGCCAGCAGGAAAAGTATGCCGTTCTGCGAAAGTCTGAATGCAGTTTCATCGTTCCAGAGGGGCAGTCCACCCAGACCGAACATATTTTTAAGGTTCTGTAACAGCTTTGAAGTGTCCTCATAAGCGAAAATGCCCCAGCCGATGACTATAAGCAGAAGTGCATAGATATGCCGCACAGCTTTTGGTGCTTTTTTCAGCCACCCCAGCAGGAAGTTCTTTTCCAGCAGGAGTATCACGCCGAAGTAAACGCCCCACAGCATGAAATTCCAGTTAGCGCCGTGCCAGAAGCCTGTCAGGAACCACACAGCCATTATATTCACGCACTGACGCGCCTTGCCCCTGCGGTTGCCGCCCAGCGGGATATAAACATAATCCCTGAACCAGCTTGACAGCGAGATATGCCATCTGCGCCAGAATTCGGTGATGGAGTCTGAGATATACGGGTAGTTGAAGTTTTCCAGAAAATCAAAGCCGAACATTTTGCCCAGCCCGATAGCCATATCGGAGTAGCCCGAAAAATCAAAGTATATCTGGAAAGTATAGGCGATTATGCCTATCCAGCTTGCCGCCACGCTAAGCTGTGACTGCGGCGCATTCGACAGCGTGTCGAACAGTTCGCCCACAGCATTTGCGATGATGACCTTTTTGCCCAGCCCTATACAGAAGCGCTTTACGCCTGCCGAGAACTTTTCAAGGCTTTCGCGGCGGCTGACCATCTGTTCAGCCACATCTATATACCGCACGATAGGACCCGCTATAAGCTGAGGGAACAGCGCCACATAAGTCCCCAGATGCAGGATATTGCGCTGACTTTTCACATCACCGCGATAAACGTCTATGACATAAGAAAGCGTCTGGAAGCTGTAAAAGCTGATGCCGATGGGCAATGCAAGTCCCAGCGGTCTTATGCCCGCGCCGCTGATGCTGTTTATGGTGTTTATGAAGAAGTCTGTATACTTGAAAAACAACAGCAGACCCATATTCCACACCACCGCCGCTATCATGGCGGCAAGGGGTACTTTGCTTTCGCGCTTGTCATCGGGCAGGCGGCTTTTATCGGCTAATATACCCGTGAAATACGCAACTATGATCGAAGCGCACATCAGGAATATGTATATCGGCTCGCCCCACGCATAAAACACAAGGCTGAACAGGAACAGCACGGCATTCTGTGCAGTGCGGGCATGTCTGCCGAAAAGTTTCGGCAGTGTGTAATACAGCAGAAGCACCGCAGGCAGAAAGCCGAACAGGAATGTCGTACTAGAAAAAAGCATTAACCGATTATCTCCTTAGCTTTTGCGCTGTCGCCCGAAACGCAGTAATAAACGCAGTTGTCCTTGACAACGATGACCGCGCTATCCAGCTTGGGCGCTTGTTCGGGCTTATAATCGGTGAAAGTATTTTTCTGGTTGGTAAGTCTTGTTTCGAGAGATGCCTTTATAACGTCAGCCATCTTGTCATTGGCTTCAAAGCATGCTATCTCCTCGGGAGTAGCGCCCGTTGCGCTTACATACACCTTAGCCTTCTTGTAGGCATCGGGTGCAACGCCCAGTATCTTCTCTATTTTGCCGCTGTCAAACTCAACCAGGTCGTCCTCGAAAGCAATATCGCTTTTGAGCTTGTCAGCAACAGCCGCAGCATCAGCGCTCTCGGTCTGAGTCTGTGCGGTATTTCCGCCGTTATCCTCACTCTTTTCCTCGCCGCATGAAGCCGCAGCGCAGGTCACGGACACAGCCGCCAGTATGATGCACAATATTTTCTTGAGATCCATTTAACTCACCTTTTCCTTTTCTTACATTTTTTTGTATATTGAGGGGCATCGCGCATTTCGCGGACTGCCCGTTTACTTTCCTTATCACAGAAATGCTCAACTGCACCCCTGCCATTTATCAGGTATTATCAATTATGAAGTTCTGCCAGTACAGACAATATTCCGCCAGCATGTGTATACCGTCGGGCGAGGCTTCTTCGGGCAGATAACCGTTCTCATCAGCCACCGCCTCCGAACAGTCAAGGAAATTCACCCCAAGTTCAGCCGCAACGTTCTTTATCGACTCGGTAAACAGCTTAGCATTATCGTTATTGACCGCATCGCCGTCCATATCCTGCGACTGCGAAAGCGGCAGTATGCCTATAAGGTAGATCTTCGCATTCGGCTGATAGCCCTGTATCGTCCGCACAAGTTCAGCGAAATGATCTTCAAAAACATCAGTGTACGGCCAGCCCATCTCATTCGTGCCGAAACTGATATATACACGCCCGAATTCGCGGGCACTCAGCGCCTGCGCCAGTGTACCCACACTGCCGTCGCCCTGCGCTATGTCGGTGGAAGTCAGCACCGTGTCGATGTTAAGACCCACCGCGCAGATGAATGTCGCCAGCGGCTTGTCCGTGCTGTTCATCATGCCGACGGTTCGGCTGTCACCGATGAACACCGCATCGCTCAGGTCATCGGCAGTGTCTTTTGCCACCGCATAAGGGTGTGTGCCCTCTTCCTGTGCGTAAGGCGCAAAGGAGTCCACCGCCGCAGTTTCTTCCTGCGAACTTTCGGGCATTTCTTCCTGCGAGCTTGGCTCTTCCGCCTTGCTGACCACCTCAGCCTTTGAGGAAGAATTTTTATCTGCCAGTGCAGCTTTCACCGCATTTTTATGAGAAACGACTCCCGCAAAAACAGACCAGCCCAGCGTAAATGCAAGGCAGCTCAGACAAAGCCCTGTTACAATATTCTGCTGAGTCTTGACTCGTTTTTTTCTGATCTCCGAATTACTGAGTTCCATAGCAACAAACCTCTGCGCGAAATAAATTTGTGGTAGAGCGTTTTATAGACATTGGCGCTCATAATATATCATACCATATTTTCGCTCTGATTTCAAGTGTCAAACTATAAATTTAACACATTCGCCGACAAGCTGATATATGTAGTTTTGCCGAAAACCCGCCGAATATGCAGATGCGCACAAAAAAAGCACCGCGCAGTGAGCGCAGTGCCGCATCAACAAATTTAGTCCAGCATCTCATGCAGTTTAGCCGCCAGCTTTGACACAGGCAGACCCACCACGTTGAAAAAATCGCCCTCGATCTTGTCAACAAGCAGAGTACCCTCGCCCTGTATGCCGTAAGCGCCCGCCTTGTCCATCGGTTCGCCTGTGGCTACATAGTCGTCTATCTCCTCATCAGTCAGTTTCCTGAACCACACTTTAGTAGTCTCGGTGAAAGTTTCGATATGCCCGTTGTGGCTGACAGACACGCCCGTATCTACCGTGTGTACCCGTCCCGAGAGCAGTCTCAGCATGCGCTTTGCATCTTCCTCGTCCTTTGGCTTGCCCAGTATCTCACCGTCAGCCGTTGTTACCACCGTGTCACAGCCTATCACCAACGCCTTCTGGTAGACCTGTGAAATGCACTCACACTTCTGATAAGACAGAAATCCCGGCACGTCCTGTGCCGCCAGCGCTTCGGGGACAGCCTCGCCGCAGTCGGCAGGTATCACCCTGAAAGTCGGGCAGATAAGCTGCATAAGCTCTTTCCTTCTCGGTGATGCTGATGCCAGTATCACATCATATTCCATCAACAGGTTCTTAATATTCAAAGGTTTCCCCTCCGTATAACGGCTGTTCCCAGCCGCCGTTATTGTTATCACCGCTCATACCCTGTGCGCCGCCGTCCGACCACTGTGTATCGGACGACCACTGTGTATCGGGCGACCACTGGGTATCAGGCTCAGGTGTCCACTGCTGTGCAGGCGCTTCGGTGACTGCGGGTGCTTCCGTCACAGCAGGCTCAGCCTCACTGTATGCAGGAGCAGTCGTTTCAGCCGCAGAAGAGCTGTCATTCTGTGCAGTCACATCTTCTGCCGAAAGCGATGATGCCGCAGGCTGAGAAAGTTCCAGCCTTGTATCAACATAATAGTGATGCAGTATCTGGTCATAAGTCCAGCCGTTCTCGGCGTAATAGTGCGCTCCCCACTGGGACATGCCCACGCCGTGTCCCCAGCCGCAGGAGGTGAATGTGAACTCGCCGTCCTTGTACTTTATGGTAATTGCATTCGATTTAAGCCCCAGCAGATTGCAGAGCTGGTTGCCCGTCAGCTTGCAGCCCGCGTTGCCGTCGATGGTAACAGTGTCGATATACACCTTGCTGTACGCCCTGTCTATGGTGAACCACTTTGTCTGGTCCTCAGAAAGTGCTATGCCGAAACGCCCTTCCAGCAGAGCCTTGACTTCTGCGCGGCTGTACTTCTTCTCATAGCCCCAGTTAACGTCCTGATCGTCATATATGCTCTCAACGCATTTGAGATAGGGGTAATCCATGCCCCATATATCGCCCGCAGTGGTGGTATATCCCGCACTGGAAGCCGAATAAACGGCGTTTATAACTTCGCCGTCATATGTGAGCGCCTGACCCTCTACGGCGTTGACACAGCCCTCCAGCTTTGATGAGTAGCCATATCTCAGACCGATGGTAGGTGTCAGCCCATGTTCCTGATTGAAGCGCAGGTGGCAGTACGCCGCAACTATCTGCGCCTTGATAGCGTCCTCGTCCCAGCTGTCGCCTATCTCGTTGTTGACCATCAGGCAGAGCAGTTCATGCCCGTTCATCACCACGGTCGAACCCGAGTTTTCGTCATGCACCCTGAAATACTCCCCTGCCACGCTTCTTGTGGCGGTGAGGTTCTGCGGCTCGCCCTTGTCGGGGTAATATATCAGCGTATCCTGCTGGGGGAACGGCACGGTGAAATCGTTGGGGTCAGTTATCTCACCGCTCTCCACCTTCACACCTTTGGACTTTGTATCAGCCGCCGAGAAATCATACTCACATATGGCGGCTTTGCGGAATTTCGGGAACTCCATCTTCTTCACAGCAGGTTCAGCCAGCACCAGCGGCACATCAAAGCTCTTCTGCACCGTCTGAAAAGCCGAAGCCGCCGCAGTTTTGATCTCAGTACTCTTTATGCTGACCTCTTCGGCTGCCACCGAAGTTTCGGTCTTGACCGCAGGCACTGCCCCCTCAGCTCTCGGCGCGGGGTTGAACGCGCTGTCCGTCAGCATTATAAAGCCGCACCCGCCCGTGACAGCGATACCCGTCACCAGCATGCGCATGTGTGCAGTCAGCCGCCCCAGCTTTGAGGGCGTATCGAAATTACTATTACTGTTCATCAAACAACTTCCTCAGTGTAAATTTATGTCGTTCAATATCCTTACAGAGCGCATAGCCCTGCATTCTACATTTTATCAAATAAAGAGAAAAAGTCAAGACAAAACCGCAGTCTGCCCTGACTTTTCGTAGCTCTAAACAAATCTTGCACAAAAAACGAGACACAATTTTATGCGCTTTACCAGTTTTTGAAATACCTCTGACCATCAACTTCCAGGCAGAACTGGAGAGTTTCAAACCATGCCGCAGTCGAACCGCCGCAGTATGCGGGAGCGTAGTAATATGTAGCACCGTTGGTGTTATCCTCGCCTGCCAGCGCCCTTGCCGCGCAGTCCCTTGTGTTCTGCGTAGGTACAGTAGTGCCGTTATAGTAGCCGTAGATAGCATCGAACTGAGTGGGTGCAGTCAGCACAGCCGAGATAGAATTCGGGAACAGGCTCGATCTTACCCTGTTGATGATAACGTTGGCAACGGCGATCTTGCTGGCTTCCGAGCAGTTGCCTACTTCACCCTGAAGCACGTAGCACAGCATCTCAAACTCCTCATCAGTGTAGCTTATAACGCCTCTGTTCTGAGAAGTCTCTTCTTTTTTCGCGTCAGACTTTTTCTCTTCCGACTTCTTTTCCTCTGCCTTTTTCTCTTCTGCCTTTTCTTCGGCTTTCTTGTTTTCGGGGGACTTGCCTGTGAAATTCGCGGCGGCAGCGAAGCCTGTCACCTCACCGTGCCTTACCGAATACCACACACCGTCATCGGTGCATCCGTCAACAACTACCCTTTCATCGGCATCGAGAACTTCCAGCACCTCCGCGCTCTTGTCGGGGGCTTTTCTCAGGCTCACCGTTTCTGCGGCGTAGAGGAAGGTCTTTGAAATGCTCTTGATATTGTATTCTGCTTTTGCATCGGCTTTTTTCTCAGTCTCAGCCCTGACTGTTGCCTCCGCCTTTTTCTCACCGGCTGATGTTGTCCCGTTCACGGTCGTTTCCGCAGGCTTCTCTGTCTGAGCCGCAGATACCTCCGTAAACTCATACTCGTTGATACTTGCCTTTCTCCATGTAACAGTATCCAGTGCGGTATGCGCACCCTCATCTCTCGCTGTCTCGGTGGTGTTTACATTTGCAGGCTTTGTTTCCCTGTCAGCCCTCTGCCCCAGCAGACCGCAGACACTTATCGTGCCCACTGCCATTACGCACAGCGCACTGCTTCCCAGCACAGTTCCGACTCTTCTCACGGACGGCTTTGCGGCACTGCGCTTTGCTGCCCTTGATTTTTTCTGCTTCATTTCTATCACATTACCTTTCCGGAGTACCCTTGCGAGAACCCCTGTCCGCAGCCGTGAGAGCTGCTGCGGAGCTTTATATTTTAAGTCAGCGTATGCCGACTTAATAGCATAAAGCAACATATACCCGAAGGTAGATTTTGCGGGGTCTTGCGCCCCATCGGCAGACTTTTTTAAGCCGCAGGCTCACCGCCCGTCAGCTCTCTTTTCCGCCGCATTCAGACCGTCCCTGCGGACTGTCTCAGTACTGCCAGCCGTTGTAGACTGTCTTGTTGCCGTAAATATCTTTCCATATCTGCGGGAAGTAGATGTCCCCGTCAGCCCTCTGCTTGTAGGAACTTGTGATAAGTTCGAGGTCATCATCAGCAGTCAGCTTTTTCGCAACAATGACCCATCTCACGCCCTCTTCCACCAGTTTTGAGCAGGTCGAAAGGGTGATATACTTATCATCTTTCGTGCATTTTATCGCATCGTTTGAATACCACGACCTCTTCGTTATCTCGCTGTACCAGTCCTCAAACTTGTACTCGCCATCGTCGAAATCCCTGTATCCTATGTATTCCCAGAGGTTCCCGTTGTCATCTTTCGCCTCTGTGTTTATCATAAAACAGCTGACTATCGCATATTTACAGCCGCTTTCGTAAATGCTGTTGAACTCTATAACAGGGTGCTTCTTCACGAAGTCCACGCCCTGCTCATATTCCGAAAGGTGAGTGAAGCTCGTGCCTACCCAGCCCATGTGGTGTCCGAATATCGTCAGGTTATCAGCCTGACCCTCCTCGTTGATCCTTCCCCAGCCGTCGGCAAATATGCTGCCCGACTCATAGTAATTCTTGTACAGATCCTTGTACAGATAGTAGTCATTGTCAGCCGCCTGCAAAACGGGGAAATCTATCATCTCTTGGTCATACGAATCGTTCAGTCCGGGTATCTTTATGTAGCCCACCACATCGCTGTTTGCATCAAGATATTCCTTCGCCCAGTCCTGAACCTCGCGCTTTCTCAGCGTTTTCTCGGCAGTGCCCAGCTCAACATCGGCACTGCCCTTGTTGACCTCATACTCAACATTCTCATCAGCCAGCGGCTCATACTGCTCTACAACACCGTGTATCAGCGAACCTTTCGCGCCGCCCTTGTCAACATATTTTTTAAGCTGCACCACCGACACCGCAAAGATCACTGCCGATGCAAAAAGCACCGCCTTGCGCACCTTTTCACTGCCGTTGTCGCCCTTTGCAGGCAGAAAATATCTCACTGCCTTCAAAAAGCCCGATGTCTCTCTCTCGTTTATATTCGATGTATCATTTGCCATTTTACTCTTCCTCTCCGAAAATCAGTATTCCCAGCCCTTGTAGATCTTATTGTTGCCGTAAAGATCACGCCAGTATTTCGGAAAATATATATCCTTATCAGGTCTCTCCTTGTAGGAGTTTATTATGTGATCGACGTTGTCATCAGCAGTCAGCTTTTTCGCGATCACCACCCATCTCAGGTCGCTCAGCAGTTTTGAGCATGTCGAAAGGGTGATGTACTTATCTTCCGCCGTACACTTAATATCATTCGTATACCATGACCTCTTTGTTATCTGGTCATACCAGTCCTCAAACTTATTGTCGTCGTCATTGAAATCACGACAGCCCACGTATTCCCAGACATCGCCGCCGTCATCTTTTGCTTCGGTATTTATTATGAAACAGCTGACTATCGCGTACCTGCGTCCGCTCTCATATATGCTGTTGAACTCTATTATCGGATATTTTTTCAGGAAATCCACGCCCTGCTCATACTCTGACAGGTGCGTGAAACTCGTCCCCACATATCCCATGTGATGCCCGAATATCGTCAGGTTATCGGTCTGACCGTTCTCGTTGATATTGCTGTAAGCGTCTGCAAATATACTGCCCGATTCGTAGTACTCGCCGTCCAGATTTTTGTACAGATATTCTTTATTGTTCTTGCCTTTCACCACAGGGAAATTTATGTACTCTTCGCCGCTGTAATCGGTAAAACCCGGTATCTTTATCCAGCCCACCACATCTTCGTTGCGTTTCAGCAGCGGTTTCGCCCAGTCCTGAAGGCTCAGCTTCTGTCCCGCCGCTTCGGGATCTGCGGCATCATAGTCATCTCCACCCTTATTCACATCAAAGCTCACTTCGCTGTCGAACTTAGGCTCGTACTTCACCACAACTTCCTGTATGTAGGACTTCTGCTCTTCCCGCGAAGCTCCCAGATAGTCGCTCAGCTGGTCTATCGACATAGAGAAAAGCACTATCGAAGCCATGAACACGACTTTGCGCATTATCTCCGAACGTCCGTCGCCTTTCCAAGGTATGAAATACTTCACAAATCTGAGAAAGAAATTCGAGCTGTCCCTCTCTGTGAGGTTAGCTGTCTCATTTGACATCGCCATAGTTTGTCACACTCCCTGACTTCTGACTTTCCTGCGCCCGTGCATCAGACTCTCACCACTGCGCCCTGCGCACCGTTCTGCTGTACAGGCATCGGTATCCCGCAGATCTCGCATACCATCTGCATCGCCCTGAGCGTTGTCAGCTCACGTATCATTCTTCTGTCAAGTTTTTCATACTCTTCATACAGCCGCAGTTCACGGACTATCTCCCTGTCGCGCGACCTTGCAGACACATACACTGTGCCCACAGGCTTCTCGTCAGTACCGCCGCCGGGACCTGCCAGACCTGTTATGCCCACCGCGCAGTCAGTCCCGAACATGACCTGAGCCCCGCGTGACATCTCACTTGCCACCTCTTTCGAGTAAACGGTGAACTTTTCCAGCGTTTCCTTTTTCACGCCGAGCAGTTTCATCTTCATCTCTTCGGTGTAGGTACACACGCCGCCGCTGAACATGACCGATGCCCCGCTGACAGCCGTGACAGCCGCCGCGACCATTCCGCCCGTACAGCTTTCGGCTGTTGACATAGTGACCGTATTGTCTGACATATATTTTACTACACACTTTGTAATTATGTCAATAGTTTCTGTTACCACTTTGTTATCTTCCGCAAATTTCATCAATAAAACCCCACTTTTACTAGCACATCACACAAAATATTTTCGCTGTTTTTGAACTTTCTGTTAACCCCGAAACCAGTTCAAACCATATTCTTAGGTAATTTCTGGCATTTCAGCATGCTTTTCAGTGGCTGATGTGACAGCTTCGTGTTTATTTTTTTGTACTCCAATCACTTTTAAAACATCGAATTTTTCGGGAAAGTACATTTTTCTCACACATCTTTCACATTCGGAGTGTACATTTTTAAGTACAAACTAAGCTCACAGAACAGCTCGTGTAACTTTTGTGTAACTTTTGTTACCATTTGTCATTTTTACCAAATTGCGATGTTTTTTGTACAGTTTACCAAAGCTCACATTATATAAAAATATGAAACCTGCAAGCTCGGTCATCTGCACATTCAGCCGTCTGCCGTGCGCTTGTCAGATATGCTTTATCAGCCTTACAGTCGTGCCTTCTACCGCCTTCTGAATGTACGGCTCAAAGTCGAACCCTGCCTGCGCCTTTTCCACCTCTGCAAGGCTGGGACGAGTCTTGGGATGCTTTGGCGTGAATACCGTACAGCAGTCCTCATAAGGCAGTATGGAAGTCTCAAAAGTGCCTATTTTGCGGGCGATCTCGATTATCTCCGCCTTGTCCAGACCCACGCATGGTCTGAAAACGGGCATGCGGCATGCGGCATCTGTGCAGACCATCGCATACATGGTCTGGCTTGCGACCTGACCCAGACTTTCGCCTGTTATCAGCGCCTGTATATCGTCCTCTTTTTCGCAGATGCGCTGTGCTATCTCCATCATCAGGCGGCGCATGAGTATGGTGAACAGTTCTTCGGGGCAGTTGGCTTTCAGCTTTAGCTGTATCTCGGTGAAAGGCACGCAGAAGAACTTCACATCGCCGCAGTATGCGGTCATCAGTTCAGCCAGCTTTTCCACCTTCATTCTCGCCCTGTCGGAGGTGTAGGGCGGTGCTTCAAAGTGTATCGCCTCCACCACTGCGCCGCGCCTTGCCATCATATAGCCTGCCACAGGCGAGTCGATGCCGCCCGAAAGCAGCAGCATGGCATGTCCGCTTGAACCGACAGGTATGCCGCCCGCGCCGTCAACGGGGTCGGAATGTATGAACGCATAGTCCTCGCGCACCTCAACTGTGACAGTCACCTGCGGTTCATGCACATCTACCTCCAGGTGCGGGAACTTTTCCAGTATCGCACCGCCCAGTTCAGCGCATATCTCGGGCGATTTCAGGGGGAATTTCTTGTCCGAGCGCCTTGCGTTCACCTTGAAAGTCCTTGCACCCTCCAGCACATCTGCCAGATATTCGGGAGCTTTTTCGCATATGGCTTTTATATCCTTCTCGACCGCCCCGCTTCTGCACAGCTTGACTATGCCGAAGATCTTTGACAGTCTGCTCTCAAACTCATCAACATCGGGTGCATCGCCCAGCGGTTCCACGTAAAGGGTAGACTGTGATTTAGTTATTCTGAACTCGCCCGCACTTGCCAGCCTGCGCCTGATGGTCTTTATCATCATGCTCTCGAAAGTGCTTTTATTAAGACCTTTCAGCGCGATCTCGCCGTACTTGCAAAGTATTATTTCCTTCATTATAACTGCTCCTTTATGAAAAATTTGTCGTTTTTGGTATCTTTCACCGATTATTTTTGCCCGCGTCAAATTCAGTTTCACTGAACTTTTTTTATTCCCGCATATCGGGACATGTCTTGCTGTCACAAGAGAATGCCGTTCAAACAGTAAACTCAAGCCGACAGCCGCACACTTTTGGAGTGCTTTTCGGGCAATCTGCTCCGACCGAAAGCTCCCCCTTATATAATTATAGTATAAAACGTCTGTTCCTGTCAGATATGAGCCAGCTCTTCCTGTGCCAGCTCTATTCCCGCGAACAGTGCATCTATGTCACTTTCCGTACTTTCTGCCGAAAAGCTGATGCGCAGTGTGGTATCCATATTCTGTACAGGTATCCTGAACTCTGCCAGCACACCGCTCTTCTTCCCCTTTGAACATGCCGAGCCGCTGGACACATAAATGTCTTTCTTTTCCAGATAGTGCAGCAGCACCTCTGATTTCAGCCCGTTCACCGATATGCTGTTGACATAAGGCGACTTCTCGCCCGCATAATTGAGCGTAACTCCACCATTTTCAGCACATTTCTCTGCCAGATGCCGTTCAAGACCGCGCACCCTTTCAAGCCGCGCCTCTATGTCGCCCGAAAGCGCCCTGACTGCCGCGCCGAAACCGCATATCAGCGGCACGGATTCCGTCCCCGAACGCATATTTTTCTCCTGACCGCCCCCCAGCATCAGCGCGGGAATGTGCAGTCCCTTGCGCACATACAGCCCGCCTATCCCTTTAGGACCGTGTATCTTGTGAGCGCTCAGCGAGATGAGGTCTGCTGACAAGGTCTTGACCTTTACAGGCAGTTTCATGTAGCCCTGCACACAGTCGCAGTGAGTGATAACTTTCGGGAAGCGCCTGTGTATCGCCGAAAACGCCTTGCTTATGGGCAGTATCGCGCCTGTCTCATTGTTGACCAGCATGGCACTGACCAGAAAAGTGTCCTCATTTACGGCATTTATCAGGCTTTCAGCGGATATGTTGCCGCTGTCATCGGGCGATATGCGCACCACTTCACAGCCGAGCCGCTCCAGCTCATCTATCGGACGGGCGGTGGCGGGGTGTTCTATCGTGGTTGTGACAACACGGTGCTTACGCTTGCCCTGTGACTTGTAAGCCCCGAAAACAGCGGTATTGCTGCTCTCCGTTGCACCCGATGTGAAGAATATCTCCTCATCGGCACAGCCAAGACTTTCCGCAACAGCGTGGCGTGCATCAGTCACGAGCAATTCAGCATCAACGCCGCACCTGTGCAGGCTGGACGGATTTCCGAACACCTCCAGCCCTTTCAGAACGCCCTGTATCGCGGCATCACAGGGCTTAGTCGTAGCGGCATTATCGAGATATATCAAAACAGACAGTCCTTTCATAGCCCTGTCGGGCAAAATTTAACATAACTTATATTATATCATAATGCGCACAAAATTTCAACAGATTTCTGTGAATAGCCGTCACAGCACTGCATTTCAGCCTGTCCCCGACTTTTTTGGCATATCCCCTGCACTGCATTCATATTCTGCATTTGTTTATAGGCTTTTTTGCAGGAATAAGTTTATCAGCAAAAGTTCATATTATTTCTTGACGAAATTCAGCCTGTATGGTAAAATAGCTATGTATAACTGTCAGGAGGGTAAGTATGACCGGCAAGAATAAACGCTTTTCCATAAAAAATAAAATGTATATCTTCGTCATCATCACTGTGCTGGTGGTGGCTTTCGGCACTTCGGTGATAGCTTTTATCACAAGTGCGAACCAGATAGACAATTTCTACAAAAAAGTAACTTCTGACAACGCCCGCAATTTCGCTTCTATGGTGGACGGTGACTTTCTTGCGGAACTGAAAGAGTTCGCAGGATCTGATGACTACCAGCAGATACGCGAACAGGCAGAGGAAGATGAGGACGAACAGCCCATTGAAGATCGTCTGCGCGAAAAGGGTCTCTGGGACAGGTACAAGGCAACTCAGGCGCAGATAGACTTGTATCTCGAAAATATGCAGGAGGTCAAATATCTATACATAGTTGCACACGGCAGCAAAGATTCTGAATATGACATGTATCTGGTGGACGATTCCACCAGCGAGATATACGTGACAGGCTACTATGAAAAGCGTGAAGCAGAACTGCGCGGCAAAGATATTGCCGCTCTGCCCGAACCTACCATATCTCACGGTGACTGGGGCTGGCTCTGCTCTGATTTCAAGCCTGTGTACAACTCTGACGGTGATTGTGTCTGCATTGTCGGCTGTGATGTGGGCATGGATGATGTTATGAAAGAACGTCACACACTGCTCGCCTACCTGTTTATAGGTGCGTTCATATTCACCGTTATCGTGCTGAGCGGCGCGATGTTCTTCATAAACAGGGTAGTTGTCAAGCCGCTGGATGCGATGACAGTCGAGATGAAGAAGTTCAGACCGACGGTGGGGGCTGACTATGACAAGGCTTGTGTCATTGACATGGAGATCAAAAGCCATGACGAGATAAACGAGATCTATCAGGGCATACGCACCATGCAGATAAACACCATCGACCACCTGAACGAACTTTACACCCTGCAAGAGGATAAGCTGAAAGCTCTGGCTGATATAAAGGCTAAGGACAAACAGATAGGCAAGTTGAGCATAGAATCTTTCAAGGACGCACTGACAGGCGTTGGCAATAAGGCGGCGTATATCAGGAAAACCGAAGAGATAGACAAGCTGTCCGCCGATGATAGTGCGGATTTCGCAATAGTCATGGTGGATATGAACAACCTCAAACAGATAAACGATGAATACGGTCATAAGGCGGGAGATGCCTATATTCGCGGGTGCTGCCATATGGTCTGCAACGCCTACAAGCATTCGCCTGTGTTCAGGATAGGCGGTGACGAGTTCGTGGCGATACTGCAAGGCTCTGACTATGCCGAGCGCAGGAAGATAACCGATGACCTCAAAGCCGCGTTCGATGCTTCATATGCAAACACAGATGCGCCACCGCATGAACGCTATTCTGCCGCAGTCGGCATGGCTGAACGTGCCGCTGATGACAAGACGGTGGATTTCGTTTTCAAACGCGCAGACAAAGCCATGTACGAAAACAAGATCGCTTTCAAGAAGATACACGGCGGCTACCGATAATAATTAACTCCCAATTTTGATGTGTATTACTGATGATACAAAATGGCTGTTCTTTCGTATTGTTCCCCCGCCGCAGGCGGGAGAAAGATAACATCAACTCAGTTTTTCCTCACTGATAAAGGTATTTTGCAGTGGTGTGCTAAAGGGATAGTCATAATAATTAAAGTGAGCGTTCCCGCGAGGGGCGCTCACTTTTTATTTGTCTTTATGACTGCCTTTCAGCGGGCATATCCCCATCCTGACCGTGTCCTCTTTGTCACAGCCTGAATCTTTTGGGCATCAGTTCATCTAAGGTATGCTCGCCGTCGGTGAGTATTATCCTGAATTCTCCTCCGCAGAACTCGCTCATCACTTGCAGGCATGCGCCGCAGGGGTAACAGGGTGCAGACAGGTCTCCGTCACTGCCGCCCGCTATCGCTATGGCAGAAAACTCCCTCACGCCCTCAGATACCGCCTTGAATATGGCTGTGCGCTCGGCACAGTTGGCAAGCGAATATGAGCTGTTCTCAATATTGCAACCGCGAAAAACAGAACCGTCCGCACAAAGCAGAGCCGCTCCCACCCTGAAATGAGAGTACTTGCAGTACGAATTTTCAGCCGCTTTTTCGGCTTCTCTCAGAAGTTCATCATTTGTCATGGCATTACCTCCTTTTTGAGAATATTATAGCATTCTCACAGCCCGATGTCAAGCCGATGTTAATTCAGCGCGGCAGGGCGAGGGGCTTGACCTCTCCCGGCGGGTCATCAACATGCAACAAATTGATTTGCCGTGCGGGCGAATGGTGTTTCAGTCACGCATAAAAATGCATGGCGGGGACGAATGCGAATGTGTCGGCATGCGCATGCCGTTTTGCAGGAATAAATTCGTTTTCCCGCGAAAAAGTTCCGTTCGATCGGTGTGCGAAATGCATTGTTTGGACATGATGGGAGCTTGCTCCCAACTTTTAGGCATCAACATGCAAATCCCAATTTGGTTGCGTATTGTTCCCCCGCCGAAGGCGGGGGAACAATACGAAAGAACAGCCATTTTGTATCATCAGCAATACACATCAAAATTGGGAGACATACAACAAATTGATATGCCGTGCGGGCGAATGGTGTTTCGGGATTTGACATTTCGCTAAAATGTGCTATAATATAATTGTGAGCCCGAATAAAAGCAGAGGCTCGTCAAACAAACCACGAACGGAGGTATACCACATGAGAAAGAATTTAGGCGTTCAGCCCGCACTTTTCCCGATGCCTGTCGTGATAGTCGCGGCATACGGCGCTGACGGCAGTATTTGCGCGATGAATGCGGCATGGGCACAGATATGCGACAGCGACAAGATAGCGCTCTTTATTGATGCCGACCATAAGACCACTAAGAACATCATGGAAACAAAAGCGTTCACCGTTAACATCGCAAATGTCCCCAATATGGAAACAGCAGACTTCTTCGGCATAGCCACAGGCAATAAGATGCCCGATAAATTTGAACGTTCGGGCTGTCACGCACAGAAGAGCGAGTTCGTTGATGCTCCCATCATCACCGAGTACCCCGTCACCATAGAATGTGAACTTGCAGAGGAGATAAACACCCCCAACATGCACGCCATAGTCGGCAGGATAGTCAATGTCAGCGCAGATGAGAACGTCGTGGGCGACAAAGACAAGATACTCCCCGAAAAAGTCAACGCGCTTATCTTCGACCAGTACCGAAGCGGTTATTTCGCAGTTGGCGATAAGGTCGGTCAGGCATGGAATGCAGGCGCAGGGCTGATGAAGTCAGACAAATAATACTTAACGCGCAGACTTGTCACAGCCTGCGCGTTTTTTGTTCTTCTACGGCGAAATTATGCTCAGCTGTTCAGCGCTTCCCCGAATTTCGCCAGATCACAGCCGTGCCGCATATGAAGAATGCATCACCCGACAACACATCATTCCACCTGCTTGCCCAGAAACATCGCCGCCGCTTTGCACAGCATAGCCTGGTCGTCCGTTACTGTGCGGTCGTCTTTGCCGCCCAAAAATGCCACTGCTCCCGTGATGTCGCCCCCCGATATTATGGGTGATACCGCCAGCGCCCGCACATCTATGCCCTCAACAGGTCTGAAACTTTCCCCGCTCCCCCTATATTCGTAGGAACGCCTGCTTTCAAGCATCTCTTCCAAAGCCCGCGACAGCCGCCGCTGAGAATACTCTTTCTTAGACACCCCAGACACTGCCACCACATGGTCTTTGTCAAATATCACCGCAGGAGCGCCCCCCAGCTTTGAAATGACTTCCGCCGCCTGCAAAGCCCCGTCAGACAGCTCATCTATCGGCGAGTATTTCTTGAATATCACCTCTCCGTCAGATGTGGTGTATATCTCCAGCGGGTCGCCCTCCCGTATCCTCATAGTCCTGCGTATCTCTTTAGGTATCACCACTCTCCCCAGATCGTCTATGCGGCGTACAATTCCTGTTGCTTTCATGTTTTTTCCTCCTGTTTTTGTTTTGTGGGAATAGTTTGCGCGGGAGTTGGCAGATTATTCAGGCTCTCAGACATCTCGGCTATGTATGGGTCAAATTTATTGACCGTCTGATCTTCACCCGATCTTTCGTTTACGAAATATGGTCATGATAATGGCTGAATGCACAATTATTGCAAGGATTTTTTGTATGATATTTTTCCTGCCAAAGGCAAAGAGTCCAAAAAAAAGTTACCACAAAACGATGGAGGTGTGATATAATATGTAAAATATGAATGTGTAGGAAACTATAGTCAAAAATCGTAGTCTTTTCCGTATATGTAAAAGGAGGATAAAAATGAAAGTATACATTCAAATTTCAAAACAATCAGAAATGAAAAAACAGCAATAAAGAAGATATTATCGTAGGGTATGTAAACAATGTCTGCGACCGCCTGTACGATTTCGGGATCATAACTCGCGAGATAGACTACCGAAAGCTATATCATAACTAAGATGTTCGTGAATGACAGGAAGAGTGTGTTATGAAAGCTTATGAAGGATAATTAGATAGAGCAATACATTGAAATTATAGAATATTTTAAAATTAGATTGACATCTATATATATTTGTGCTATACTTACAAGAACAATCAACGATTACTTATAACCTGAATGTATATTATTCCTAAAAGAGGGGGGAGCTAATGAACGCTTATTATGCTCGCTCTGAAAACAGCAGAGGCGAGAAAGAAGAACTATGGAAACATCTTATCAAAACCGGAGATCTTGCAGCGGATTTTGCAGCCGCTTTTGGAGAAGAAATTGCGGGAGAATGGCTCGGAATATTCCATGATGCAGGAAAGGCTTCTGAACTATTTCAAGAAGTGCTTGAACACCACGAACACAACGTGAACCATGCGGCAGCAGGGGCAAGTATTCTAGGAGGATATAAGATACTTTCTCGTGTGATTTTTGCTCATCATGACGGGCTGCAATGGTTTATAGATGACGATCTGAAAAACTCATACAGTGAAAAAGCTACAAATGATTCCTTCAGAGGTAAACGCTTTTCCGTTTTAGGTAAAGAACAATTTGAAACTGTACTCGGATATATTCGTGAAAATGTCGGTATCCCCAAAGACAAGCCTGTGCTAAAAAAAGACATGGCTTCATTCTACAAAAACTTACCTGTTATGCTTCACTGCCGAATGCTGCTGTCCTGCCTTTGCGATGCTGATTATACAGCATCCGCTTCACACGAAGACGAGAATATTCTTGAACTCGCAAAGGATAATGTGATAGAGCCGGATCTTGTTATGGAACACCTAACAACATATCGAGAAAACATAAAGAAAAACTCCAAAGCAGATGATAATTTGAACAAACTAAGAGACGAAGTTTATAACAGCTGCAATGAAGCTGCCGTAAATGAGCCCGGCATGTTCACACTGACAGCACCCACAGGCACCGGAAAAACATTGGCACTTCTGGCTTTTGCGGCAAAACATTGTATGAAATACGGTAAACGCAGAATAATCATTGTTTTGCCATTTCTTTCTATTATTTCGCAAAATGCAAAAATATATCGCAAGATCTGCAAAGATGTGCTTGAAGCACACAGTATGGCATCATACGGAGCTGACGACGAGTTCAAGCTTCTTGCTGAACGTTGGAATTCTCCTGTTGTAATAACTACCTCGGTCAAATTCTTTGAGACTTTCTTCAAATCAAAGCCTTCGGATATGCGCTTTTTACACAGCATTTCAAACAGCGTCATAGTATTTGACGAAGCACAAAGTATACCTACCGAACTAATGGGGACAACTATCGAAACAATGCGGGCTCTGTGTGAAACATACAACAGCACGGTATTGTTCTCTACTGCAACACTTCCGCCCTTTGATATCCGCAAGGATATTGTTTTTAACGCTAAAGAGATAATCCCAGCTCCTGAACAGCTTTTTGAAAAAACAAAGCGTGTTGAGGTCGATTGGGATATAAAAGAGAAAACTTCTCTTGAACAGATAGCCGATGAAATGACGGCACTACCCAGTGTATGCTGTGTACTGAATAGAAAAGACCATACACATAAGCTATATGAACTTTTACTAGATAGATGTCAGGAAAATGAGTGCTTCCATATATCGACGGATATGTGTAAAAGCCATCGCGAAATGGTCATTAGTATAATTACTCAAAGGTTGGAAAATAACCTTCCCTGCCGATTGGTATCGACTTCTTGTATAGAAGCAGGTGTTGATCTTGACTTTAAAGTAATGTATAGGGCACTTGCTTCTCTGGATTCAATAGTACAGTGTGCAGGCCGATGTAACCGTAACGGTAAAAATATGGGTAAAATGAAAGTATTCATACCCGATGAAGAAAAGTTATATCCGGTGAAATTCATTGAAAATGCAGCTGCCAAAGTAAAGCTGATCAGTTCAAGTCATCCGATAAATATTTGTGATCCGGAGCACATAAAAGAATATTATGAAATGATGCTTAATGACAACAATTATAATCATGATAGATCAACATTGACACAAGCAATAGATGAGCATGATTTTGAAGCCGTTGAAAAAGAATATCGCTTTATACCCAGCAATGGTGTAAATGTTATTGTACCTTATGTCGAAGATAAAGGTCTTTATCATGGACTTTCAGAAGAAGAACAGAAAAAGACATTATATTATGAACTTATAACAGAAGCAAGAGCAAAGGGCATATCCAAAAGCTGGATGCAAAAAGCCGCACCTATAACAGTTACAAGCTATCGTGAAGATAAGCTAAAAGATATTGCCGATCCCTGCCAAATGTATTTGAGTAATGGAAAGAAAAAAGATGTCCCCGGTTGGTATATCCTTCTCGGCAGCAAATTCTACGATAAAAATGAGGGGCTGGTGTTTGATGATGACAGCAGTTTGGATTATCTGATCTAGGAGGTGTGATATGAACAAGATAATAATAGAAACATGGGGTGATTTTGCCTGTTTTTCCAGACCTGAGAGTAAAGTTGAGCGTCTGACTTATCCGGTAATGACCCCTTCTGCGGCTAGAGGAATATTAAGCGCAATATACTCAAAGCCGCCTGAATTTTACTGGCAGATATGTCGGATAGAGGTATTAAATCCCATAAAGTATCTCAGTTTTAAACGGAACGAAGTTATAAACAGCAAAATAGGCAGAAATCTCAAGCCGATATTAGTTGAAGATACAAAAGAATCCGGCGCGGAGCATCGCACTCAACGGCAGACTGTTGTACTGAAAGATGTACGTTATCGTATAACTGCAAAGATCATTCCAAGGAAAGATTATAAAGGCACTGTGGAGCAGCTTTATAATCAAGCTGTCCGACGCATACAAAACGGCAAATGCTTTTTCCAGCCTTCTATGGGTATGAGAGAATTTGTGTGTTATTACAGCGAACCAACTGAAATGGAGCCAATAAAAGAGAATATGGATCTTGGAATAATGCTGTATGATGTATTTGATCTTCATAAATATGAAGTTACACCTAAAGCGGAGCCATTCGTATCATTGTTTCATGCGAAACTGGAAAACGGTATACTCGAAGTTCCGCCCTATGACAGCGAACTTGTTTTGAAACCCGAAGGAGGTAAATAATATGCTTGAAGCTTTATATAAATATGCAATAGAGCATGACCTTACCGCAAAACCGGGATTTAAGTATAAGAACGTCAAATATTATATCTCATTTTCAGCTACCGGGGAATATATCGGATTGGAAAAAGTTGAAGATGGTACACCACAGCCGTTATGTCCTGATATAGGTACACTGGCTAACGGAAAGACCAAGAGTAATATTATTGTAGAAAAAGCGGAAGTGATATTCAACTTACCCGAAAAAAATAAAAAAGGAGAACTTGAATTTAAGCGTGAGCAAAAACAGAAATTTTATCTGGATGCATTGAACGAAGCAGGTGAGTATGACAGCTATTTCAAAACAGCAGCTAATGGTCTTATCCAAAATATGGAGAGTATATCATCTGAATTTATGCAGATAAAAAAAGCAAAAGGCTCGGATTTTATAGGCATAAAAGTAAACGATTCTCCACTGGAAAGCAGAACTGAGTATCTTGAATGGTGGGAAGATTTCAGAAAAGGTCTTGACACTAAAAAGAGATCAGGAAATGCCAGATGTTTTATAACTGGAGATATAGCAGACCCCGTCAAGACTGTTCCGGTAGTTCAGGGACTTTTATCCGTAGGCGGACACACTAAGGGTGATAGTTTTATCTGCTTTGATAAGGATTGTTACCAGTCTTATGGGTTTAAGCAGGCTGCTAATGCTTCTGTATCAGAAGAAGCTGTCACAGCTGTAAATGCTGCACTTGCAGAGCTTATAAAAAAAGCTCCCAAACCTGTTGCAGGCGCAAAGAATATCCACTGGTTCAGTGAGGAAACGGAAAATGATGTTACTGTACTGCCTGATTTTGGGTTTGGCGGAGATGACCTTAATGATGACAAAAATGAAAAACTGCTGGAAGACGAACAGCGTGTTCAGAAAATGTTCAGCGCACTGAAAAACAATACTTTGCCTGTGATGCCGCAAAACAGATATTTTATGATGTCGCTTAGCGGTGTCAATGGTCGTGTAATGATACGCAGCTATGATGAAGGCACATACGATGACCTATGTAATAATCTGCGTTTATGGTATAGTGATCTTGCTATATGCAAACCCTCTTACGGTTATAGTTATCCCAAATTGTATGGGATATATACAAGACTCATCAACTACAATACAGATCCTAAAAAACTAACGGAAAAGATAGATAAGGAGCTCAGCGGTATATCTCCCGGGATAGTTTATTCGATATATCACGGTACACCTTTACCCGATACAGTTGCTGTAAAAGCGTTGGCTTACATACGTTCACAAATGTACGGAGATAATGACGATAGTAAGAAAAAATCAGCACCTATACCTGATCTAACTGCCTGCCAGATATTGAAGGCTTGGCTCAACAGAAAATATCGAAATCAAAATAAGGAGGAATCTTTGATCATGGACAAACTCAATGTTGACAGCCCGTCTGTTGCGTATCAGACTGGCAGACTTATGGCGGTATATGCCCTGATACAGAATGCTGCACTTGGCGATGTTGGTGCAGGTGTCGTTGAACGTTATTACACTTCGGCTTGCAGTTCGCCGGCACTTGTTATGGGTAAGCTGGCAACCATGTCACAATATCATCTTTCAAAGCTCAAAAGCGACAAGCCGGGAATGTATACAAATTACAACAAACTGCTGGAAGAGATCACTGTTAAAATAGGTACTTCTTTACCCAAAACTTTTACATTGGAACAGCAGTCGGAATTTGCACTGGGCTATTATTTTCAGAGATCGCAGAGATTTACAAAAAAGGAAACGGAGGAATAAATTATGGCTATCGGAAACAGATATGAGTTTATGTTTTATATTCAGTGCATCAACGGAAATCCAAACGGTGATCCTGATATGGGTAATACCCCAAGAATGGATCCTGAGGATATGTGCGGGTATATAACCGATGTGGCAATAAAGCGACGCATCCGCAATTATATCCAGACTGCATACGAAGGTCAGGACGGAATGAGCATAATAATGCAGAATGCGACCAATATCAATAAGTTCATTGCAAAAGCAAAAGAAAATGCAGGTGTGGATTATGCTGCAAAGGATAAGAACAGTATTTATGCAGCAAGAAAGGAAGCCTGCTCAATGTTCTATGATGTGAGAACATTCGGTGCAGTACTTTCAACGGGTCCCAATGCAGGGCAGGTGAGAGGTCCTGTACAGCTCACCTTTGCCAAGTCTATTGACCCGATACTTCCGCTTGATATCTCCATCACAAGAATGGTCGTAGCTGACGGTGATAAGGATAAGGATTCGGAATATTATGCAAATCTCGAAGCAAACGCTCCCGAGGATAAACTCAGAACTATGGGCAGAAAACAGTTTCTCCCATACGGTCTGTATGAAGCAAGAGGTTTTATAAGTGCTAATCTTGCAGCAGAAACAGGTTTTGACGATAACGATCTCAAAGCGCTGTTTGAAGCTATCCTTAACATGTACGAGCATGACCGTTCAGCCAGCAAAGGTGAGATGTCGGTAATATCCCCAATTATTATCTTCAAACACGTTGGCACAGACAGCAATAACGAACAGCGAGCAAAGCAAGCAAAACTCGGCTGCGCACCTGCTCACAAGCTGTTTGAACTGATAAATATCAATAAGAAAGCTGATATTGAACTCCCGAGAAGCTACCGTGACTATGAATGCAGCATAAAACTATCCGCTGTACCTTCAGGAGTTGAAGTAGGATTCCTGGAGAATCCTTATGATGAGATAACTTGGGGTAAAGTACCCGATCAAAACGATTGGCTCACAACTAAGTAATATTTGCGCAGACCCCTATCATAAATAAGAGCTATAAGAGGTCTGCGCATATTTTTAAGGTTAAAATACCTGAACTAGTGGTAATATTTTACCAAATTATGCAGTATTAATGTGCAAAATTATTACAGATGAATTATTCCAAAAGCAATTGATATTACTGATTTGTACATTTTTGCTGTCGCCCTCCATGCGAGGGCGTGAATTGAAACCTGGTTGATGCCTGCGATACCAAGCTGTACATCAGTCGCCCTCCATGCGAGGGCGTGAATTGAAACCAAAGCTGTAACTGCGTTAAATGCTTCCTGCGCTGGTCGCCCTCCATGCGAGGGCGTGAATTGAAACGATAAACACATCATTCAGCGTGCGCATATTGCCTGTCGCCCTCCATGCGAGGGCGTGAATTGAAACACTACAACTGGAACGGGCTTGACCTCGGAGCGAGTCGCCCTCCATGCGAGGGCGTGGATTGAAATCTGTCTGGAAGTTTACGACATGATTAAGGAGAGATAGTCGCTCCCCGCATGGGGGGCGTGGATTGAAATTATCCTTGATAGTCGTCCTGCTGATGAAAGTACTAGTCGCTCCCCGCATGGGGGGCGTGGATTGAAATTTGACAAGATATAATTATGTGATTATCCCGCTGATACACCAAAATAAACGATGTTATATCGGGAATTGAATACAGTTGATGTTATCTTTCCTCCGCCTGCGGCGGGGGAAAGATCAGTCTGTCGCAAAAGTCTACCCGAAAGGGTAGGCTTTTTTGAATAAGTGTGGTATAATAAAGAGGGGTGAAAAAGATGCTGGAAAAGAAAACCAAA
>NZ_CACWPP010000029.1 GCF_902762735.1 uncultured Ruminococcus sp. | reverse complement strand
ACGCTCCTTTGGTATGGTTTCTTTAGCACTTTAATTATACCATGTCACTATGACTTTTTTTCTATTTTCTGGTGTCCGATTTCATTTTACCATGCGTCTACGATTTTTTTCACATGATTTTTATTATTTTTGTTGACCTGTGGGGAAATACGTGGTATAATAACTGTATATGACCATATTCGGCAAAAATTTACCATTTTGCCGCAGATATGAAGAAAAAATTATGTGAGGAGTAATAAGAGTGGTTTTTGCAGACCTGTTTTTTCTTTATTTTTTCCTGCCTGTGTGCCTGATATGCTATTTTATCACCCGCAGCACGACTGTCCGCAATCTGGTGCTGATAGTGTTCTCGTTGATATTCTACGCATGGGGCGAACCTATCTGGGTGGGGATACTGTTCGTTTCGGCACTGATGGATTACGCCAACGGACGCATGATCGAAAAGCACCCTGAGGGCGTTCAGGCTAAGCTGGCACTGGCGTTTTCGCTTTTATTCAATCTGGGACTGCTGTTCGGGTTCAAGTATACAGGCTTTTTTGTGGAGAACCTCAACGCCGTCACGGGACTGGGGCTGCCCGTCCCGAAGATACGACTGCCCATCGGTATCTCGTTTTACAGCTTCCAGACGCTGTCCTACACCATCGACTGCTACTGGGGCAAGGTAAAACCGCAGAAGAGTTTCCTGAAATTCCTGATGTATGTGTCGCTGTTCCCTCAGCTGGTCGCAGGACCGATAGTGCGCTACTCGGTGATAGCTGACGAGATAGAAGACCGCAAGACCACCATCAAGGACGTTTCGGAGGGCTTCTCGCGCATAATACTGGGGCTTGGCAAAAAGGTCATCATCGCCAACGGTCTGAGTACTGTGGTGACATCGCTTTTCGGTGAGGCTGAGAACGGCTATGAAGCCATAAACAGCCTTTCGGTGCTGGGTACATGGTACGGCGCGATACTGGTGGGGCTTTGGTATTATTTCGATTTTTCGGGCTATTCCGATATTGCCATCGGTCTTGGCAGATTGTTCGGCTTCCACTTTAACGAGAACTTCAACTATCCTTTCGTCTGCAAGACCATTTCCGAATTCTGGCAGAGGTGGCACATCTCGCTGAGTTCGTTCTTCCGCGATTACGTGCTGTATATACCCATCTTCGGCAAGCGCCGCAAGTACGGCGGACTTTTCCTTGTGTGGTTTTTGACGGGTCTGTGGCACGGCGCAAGCTGGAACTTCGTTTTCTGGGGACTCTACTACGGTCTGTTCATAATGATGGAGATGCTGATAGGCAAAAAGCGCATGAAGAAAATGCCTCCGCCGCTGGCGCATATCTATACGAAAGTCGTTATTTTCCTGGGCTTCGGCATCTTCTACTTTGAAAACCTGCCACAGCTGGTGAAGTTTTTCAAGGCGCTCATCGGTCTTAACGGCAACGCGGTGATCGACTCCTATACAGCTAACATATTCATGGGCAACATCTTCCTGTTCATCGCGGCGATAGTATTCTCACTGCCGATAATACCGAAGATACGCGAGAAAGCATTCGCAAAGCCCGGAAGTGCATACATCTTCCAGTCGGCAGGTGTTCTCTGCAACGCGCTGGTGCTGCTGGCAAGCAGTCTGCTGCTGTTGAACAACACGAACAATCCTTTCCTTTATTTCAGATTTTAAGCAGGTGAGCGAATATGAATGATAGTAATAATAAGAACAGGCGCGCTCCCGCTGTGGATCTGGAGGCGCTGTCAAAGGCATATGAACAGTCGCTTAATAACGTGACACTGGGCGGCAAGGATATACCCACTCCCGCTGTGAGGAGAAAGCCCGTCACCGAGAACAGGGAGCTGAAGAGTTTTGTGCCGCAGGACTACCGCCCGCGCACCGAAGCTGCTCCCGAACATGATAAGATAGTCGATAAGATAAAGGCAGACCGCCTGAAACGCAGTCACAGCGTATGGACGGATACACCTGTGCTCAAACCGAAAAAAAGCGTCTGGTTAGATGACAGCGCTGAGGACAGCACCCCTGTTCAGCCTGTGCGTACCGTACCGCCTGTAAGCACTGATGTGAACGGTTCGCCTGTGCTGAGGTATACCGCGCCCGCAGGTCAGCCTACAAGACCCGCGTATGTACAGCAGACACCTGCGCAGAATTATCAGCAGAACGTTCAGCCTGTCAAAAAACAGCTGCCGCCCGATTTTATCGCGCCGCTGCCCGTTATGACGCGCCCGCCCGAGCCTGAGCCGATACCCGATTTCGGCGCTTTGGTGGAAGATGCGGTGAAGGAGAAAAAGCGCGATCAGGTCGTGCCGCTGCTTAACGAGAAGCCGCGCAAGCAGGAACTTCTGATGAACGTCAGAAATGACGGCGACACCCGCGTGAGAGAAGTTCCCCACAAGGTAAATAAGAAGAAAGTAACTGTGGATATGTCGGGCTATGATGAAGAGCAGGATAATTCTGCCACCAAGCGCACAGTCGCGCTGAAAATGCCCCTCAACAAGATGAAGCTGGATGAGATACAGCCCGAAAAGAAGCCCGTTAAAGCTCCTGAAAAGGCTGAGAGCGAGCCTGCGGAGGAAGCACCTGTCAGAAAGGCTGAAAGCACAGTCAAGACCGCAGAAAAAAAGGAAGAAAAGCCCGCAAAGTCGGTTGACGGCAACACAAGGGTGTTCAGCGTAAAAACTAAGGAAAACACCATCGAGATGCCCGCCGTTTACGAAAAAGAAGCTGACGGGACGGAAGATGAGAGCATCGGCGAAATGCCCGAAAATAACGAAAAGCCTGTGAAAACTGCCCCTGCCGCGCCAAAAGGCAGGGCTGATGACGAGTATGATTTCTCGGATATGTTCAGGCAGGTGCAGGCTGACAAAAAGGGCAAAGTGCGCGAAGAATACGATAACAGCGCAGAAAATACCCACACGATGATAACTCCTAAGGCTGAGATGAAGAGGGAACAGGCAAAGCCCGCCGCAAAGCCCGTCCGTACCGTCGCAGGTGCTGCGGCAAGACCCGTCAAAAAAGTGCAGAAGCGAAAGAAAAACCTTGACCACGAGCTGGAATTCCAGTTCATAAACTGCATAATGTGTCTGGGCGTGGTGTTCGTGGTGTTCTTCTCACTGCTGTTTATGGAGAGGGAGAGCGGTTTTATAAATTCAGAGAACCGCAATCTGGCAGAATTCCCGAAATTCAGCTTGATAAGCTATTTTTCGGGCGAATACACCAAAGCGATAGATGATTATTTCACTGATACGATCCCCGGGCGCGAAGAGATGAAAAAGTTCGGGGCTGAGTATGACCGTCTTAAAGGCATAGATCTTGGCGGCGCTAAGGTAAGCGGCAAGCATAAGAAAGCCGAAAAGGAAACTCTCGATGAAGAGAAGATGGCGGCTGTAACGACAGTCACCGCAAATACCGACCCCAAAGCCGCCACTACCACTGCCGAAAAGACCGACAGCAAGCCCGAAACTACCACCACTGCCAAGAAAGAGGAGGTAGTAAAGCTCCCCGAGATACTCGATGACGGCGCTATGGAAGGCGATGTCATAGTATTCGGCAAGGGCGATGAGGTCAGGGCTGTTGCAGGCTACTACGGTCAGTTTGAGACAGGTGCGCTGTATGCAAGCACCATCAACAAGTACAAAGAAGCTCTGCCTAATGTAAATGTCTACAATATGAGCATACCTACTTCGGCGGCGTTCTATATGCCAAAGAATTTCAAGGACAGCGTGGCTGACCAGAAGGATAATATCGACAATATCGCCGCTGAACTCAAGGGCATAATCAATGTTGATGCTTACAGCGCGGTGGGTGCGCATACCGATCAGTATATCTATTCGCGCACCGACCACCACTGGCAGCCGCTGGGTGCATACTACGCAGGCAAGGCGTTTGCAGACAAGGCAGGCGTTGACTACCCCGCGCTCAACACCTACGAAAAGTGTCAGATAGAAGGCTTCCTCGGTACGATGTACGCATACAGCAACTATGACAGCGAGCTGGAGGCGCATCCCGACACATTCATCTATTACAAGCCCGATAACGAGTACAAGACCATATATTATGAGCAGGACTTCACAAACGGGCAGGAAGGTTCGCTGTTCTTTGACTTTGCTGAGGGCGTGAACTGCTATTCGGCAATACTGGGCAGGGACGAAGAGATAACCGAGATAGATACCGATGTCAAAAACGGCAGAACGCTTGTCATATTCAAGGACAGCTACGGAAATGCGCTCGTGCCTTTCTTTACACACAGCTTTGAGAAGATATATGTCTGCGATTTCAGATACTTTGATGAAAACGCGATAGAATTCTGTGAAGCGGTGGGCTGTACAGATCTGCTGTTCTCCATATCGCTGACATCATGCTCCACCGAGATGCATATCACTGCGATCAACAATAACCGCATACAGGAGTCAGCATCACCGCTGACAGTAATGACAGCGGAAAGCAGTCAGCAGGAAGAGAATACCGAAAGCAAGCCCGAAGAAGCTGTGACAGCGGAGAGCAAAGCAGAAGAAACAAGCGCCGCAGAAGCAGAGTATTAAGGAAACGATGCCCCGCAGGATAAGACCGTAAGCTGAAAGGATAACTATGAAAGAACTGGAATACCCATTTGACAGCAGTTTTATAATGAAAAAGAAAAAAGCACTCAGACGACAGCTGGAAGAGCAGGAGACTGCTCCCGCTGTAACTAAAAGAGTGGCGGTGCTTGGCGGTTCGACAACTGCCGATATTGTCAGGGTGCTGGAGCTGTTCCTCAGAAATTTCGGCATAGCCGCAAAGTTCTATGAATGCGAGTATAATATGTTCAGGCAGGAAGCGCTTTTCCCGTCGCAGGAACTTTCTGATTTCAAGCCCGAGATAGTCTGGCTGCATACGGGGCTTAGAAACCTCACTTTCAAGCCATCGCCCGATATGTCTGCCGAACAGATAGCGGACGGGCTTGATGCCGAAACTGCGGGCTATGTGCAGATGTGGGAAAGCCTGCGCGAAAAGTTCGGGTGTGCTGTGGTGCAGAACAACTTTGAACTGCCGTCGTCAAGACTTATGGGCAATAACAGCGGCGCTGACCCGCGCGGGCTGGTCAATTACGTGAGTAGGCTGAATTTAAGGCTGGCGGACGAGATAAATGCTCACAGCGGGGTATATCTCTGCGATGTCAATTACCTCTCGGCGGTCTGCGGACTGGACGAGTGGAGCGACCCGCAGTACTGGTATATGTACAAATATGCCCTCAATACGCGCTTTATACCCGACCTCTGCTTTGAAGCGGCTAAGGTAATAAAAGCGGTCTGCGGCAGAAATAAAAAGGTGCTGGCGCTGGATCTGGATAATACCATGTGGGGCGGCATAGTCGGCGATGACGGCGTGGAAAACCTCACAATAGGGCAGGAGACTGCCGAAGCTATGGCTTTCTACCAGTGGCAGGAGTATGTGAAGTCGCTGAAAAATATCGGCGTACTGCTGACTGTCTGCTCGAAAAACGAAGAGGAAAACGCCATAGCAGGTCTCGAACACCCCGAAGGCGCTGTCAAGCCCGCAGACTTTACACTGATAAAGGCAAACTGGGAGCCTAAAAGCGAGAACCTCGTAAATACCGCTAAAGAACTCGATCTGCTGTCTGAGTCGATAGTGCTGGCAGACGATAACCCTGCCGAGCGCGAGATAGTCCGCGCATGCGGTTTCTCGGCACCCGACATCGGCGAGGTGTGGGACTATATCCGCGTTATCGACCGTTCGGGCTTATTTGAAACGGTCAGCCTTTCGGCAGATGACCTCAAACGCACCGAGATGTACGCCGAAAATGCCAAGCGCAAACAGGCGCAGTCGAAGTTCGCTGACTATAACGACTACCTGCTGAGCCTTGAAATGAATGCCGAGATAGCGCCTTTCAAGCCTGTCTATGTGGAAAGACTGGCTCAGCTGGCGGGCAAGAGCAATCAGTTCAACCTGACCACAAAACGCTTCACCGAAAGCGATATGACACACTTTATGGAAAGTCAGGACTATGTCACACTGTACGGCAAACTGGCTGACAAGTTTGGCGATAACGGCGTGGTCTCCGAGATAATAGGCAGAGTTGACGGCAGGGAAGTTCATATCGAACTGTGGCTGATGTCGTGCAGAGTGCTGAAAAGGGGCATGGAATACGCCATGCTGGACGAACTGGTGAAAGCCGCAGAAAACGTCGGCGCTGACAGGCTGGTGGGCTATTATCTCCCCACTGCGAAGAATAAGATGGTAGAGAAGTTTTACGGCGAACTGGGCTTCACGCTTGCCGAAACGCATGGTGACGGTTCAACAGTGTGGACGCTTTCGCTTGATGAGCATAGAGAAAGCAAAAATAAGGCAATAAATGTCAACAGGGAGGACTAAAAATGGCAAACGCAAATGATGTATTGAAAAGGCTCAACGAAGTTTTCAGGGACGTTTTTGACGATGATGACATTGTCGTTACACCAAAGACCACCGCTGACGACATCGAGGACTGGGATTCCATCGAGCATATCACGCTGATAGGCGCTGTTGAGGACGAGTTCGGCATGAAGTTCAAGATGGGCGAAGTTTCGGGCATGAACAACGTGGGCGACATGCTGAAAATAATCATGGCGAGGGGCAAGTAAGCTCTGCTGAAAATGGCAGGCTTGCAGGAAGATATATCAACATAACGATAACGAGAGATCAAGTCAGGGAGGTGTCAGAATGAGCATTGATCTGTGTGCGGGCGTATCGTCGCCCGGTGCCGACAAGGTGGAGAGCAGTTTTTGCAGAAACGGCAGAGAGGTGAGCGGTCTGCTGAGCGCGGAGCAGATACTGCCCTGTGCAAGGGAGTATATCGGGCTTCTGCCGAAACAGCTGTTCTTCTTTTTAGACCTGCCCCGCGAGGACGGCGAGGGTTATGACAGCTATATACTTGACTGCACGAAAAAAGTGGCGCTGGCACTGCTGGAACATTACGGCGACCTGCTTATGAATGACGGACCATCGCGTTTCGGCTTCGGGGGGTATCCCTGTGAGGACGAGCTGATGTTCGGCGAATTTCAGGAGTTTTACGCCTACTGTGACAGCGTGCGGGCAGAAAAACTTTGTGAGATGCTGGAAAAGAACGGCGTTAAAAAACACGATAAGGCTGAGTCGCTGAGGGACTACATGTCCGATGAAGATGAGGGCATATTGACTCCCATCGAGGCTGACGGCTTGACTGTATACGATCTGCCCGAACTTTTGCACGATGCGGGAATGGTACTCAATTCATAACGTGGTTATCCCGCTGACACACCACAAAAACGGCGGTTTTACAGAACTTAAGGTTCTGGGCGTATGGCGCTCAATTATCCTTTTGTTTACCGCATTTTTAGTTGGTGTGCTAAAGGGATAGTCATAATCCATAATTGTTGGCATGAACGCGAGAATGATGTTTTTTTACAGGAGGTCAGTATGAATATCTGGCATGATATTTCACCGAAATCTATATCTAAAAATAAGTTCACTGCCGTTGTCGAAATATCAAAAGGCTCAAAGGTAAAGTATGAGCTTGACAAGGCGACGGGTCTGCTGAAGATGGACAGGATATTGTATACTTCAACACACTATCCTGCCAATTACGGCTTTATACCGCGCACTTACGCTGAGGACGGCGACCCGCTGGACGTGCTGGTGCTTTGCTCGGAAACGCTTGAACCGCTCTCGCTGGTGGACTGCTACCCCATCGGCATGATAATGATGATGGATAACGGCGCGGCAGACGAAAAGATAATCTGCATACCCCTCAACGACCCCACATATAATATGTACCGCGATATAAGCGAACTGCCTAAGCATATTTTTGATGAGATGAAGCATTTCTTCACCGTGTACAAGGCGCTGGAGAACAAAGATACTGTCATTGACGACGTTAAGGGCGTTGATGCCGCAGTGGAGACCATCGAGAGCTGTATCGACAGGTACATCGAGTGCTTCTGCAAGTGATGCGCTGAAAGGAGAAATAAATGTCACTATTTGGTAAATTGTTCGGCAAAAAAGAACAGCCCCCTCAGCCGCAGACCCCGCAGAGAGTCTATATCGACACACCGTTCGGGCAGTTCACGGATTATTACGAACAGCACAATAACCCCAGCTGCTGTAACGTTTTTGACTGGTATGAAGATGACGGCGAACCTCTGGAGGTGACGGTGTTCTACGATGACCCTGTCGCAAAGACCGCCGATAAAGGCTTTGAGGCGCTGGGGCGTTTTCTTGCGGATAAAGCAAATGTGGACTACCGCGTGAAAATGGCGGCGCTCGATGCCCTTGCTGACAGCGAGGGATTTATCCCCGATGAGAACGGTATGCTGACCTCCAAAAGCCTGTTCCTTGACGGCATGAGGATAGAGTATATAGAGATAGACCGTGAGGGAAACGCTGAGTTCGGCATATATGAATGCAGAGCGCAGGACGTTAGAATGGTGGCAGTCACCCTGACCGACAAGGGGACGTTTGAAGTAAAGGTCAGTCGTTACGGCGAAGAAGAGTGGTAAGCGCAGGTCAGGTCTGCATAGAAAAGAGGTGTGTCGGTGGATATAAGGGTGCTGAGATATTTTCTAGCGGTGGCGCGTGAGCAAAGCTATTCGGTGGCGGCGGAAAGGCTTTATCTTTCACAGCCCACGCTTTCCCGTCAGCTCAAAGAGCTGGAGGAAGAACTGTGTACGACACTGCTGATACGTTCAAACAAGGGCGTATCGCTGACTGAGGAAGGCATGATACTCCGCAAGCGGGCGGAAGAGATAGTCGAGCTGATGGAAAAGACCGAGCAGGAAGTCCGCCAGAGCAGTGAACAGGTGACGGGCAAGGTCTACATAGGCGCGGGAGAAACATACGCCATAAAGCTGATCGCCAACACTGCCCAGCGTTTGCAGTGCGATCACCCCGATATACAGTACAGCATTTACAGCGCTGACGGTACAGATGTGCTTGAAAGGCTGGACAGGGGACTGATAGATTTCGGCATGATATTCCAGTCATACGACAGCGGCAAGTACAACGGCATAGAGATACCGCTGAAAGATACTTTCGGGGTGCTTATGCGCAAGGATATGCCCCTCGCCGAAAAAGATGTCATCGAGCTGTCAGACCTTATCGGCAAGCCGCTGATAATCCCCCGTCAGCCCAACCACAACACCCGCATCGCCGAGATGCTGAGCAAGTATGACGAAAATATGCGCATCGCGGCGGAGTATAATCTGGTGTACAACGGTTCTGTCATGGCGGCAGAAGGCATGGGCTACTGCATAACATTCGACAAGCTGATAAATGTCAGCGGCGACAGCAAACTGTGTTTTAAGCCGCTTTTGCCGAAGTTTGAAGCGACCTGCACGTTCGTATGGAAAAAGTACACCGTCTTTACCAAAGCGGCAGAATTGTTTTTGCGGCAGTTCAGGGAGGATATTGAAGAACTCAAAAACAATACAGAAAAAGGCTGAGGCACTTGCCCCAGCCTTTTTTTATGCCTTGAAAAGCCAGTAAATAAGCCCATAAGCGATACTTGCCAGCGTGCCGTAGAGAATGACAGGACCGCAGATGACGAAAATTTTCGCGCCAAGCCCTGTCACAAAGCCTTCGGTGCGAAATTCAAGCGCAGGAGCGCAGACGGAGTTTGCGAAGCCCGTTATTGGGACGAGAGTGCCTGCGCCCGCGTGTTTTGCAAGCTTTTCGTACAGACCCAGACCTGTCAGCAGGGCAGATGCGAAGATAAGAGAGATGGAAACGGCGGTGGCGGCGGCTTTGTCGGACAGCCCTGCGGAGCTGTACAGCTCACTCAGCAGCTGCCCTGCGGCGCATATCAGTCCTCCGATAATAAAGGCTTTCGGGAGATCTTTGCGCCAATTGCTCCCGCGGTCGGCAGATTTGACGAGCTGGGAGTAGTGTTCTTTGGTAATGCGTGTTTTTTCGGTAAAATCCTGCATAATTGCTCCTTTACGAAAATTTTTGGTTGACATTTATCGCGCTGACTTGGGCGCGGCAAATGTTTATGATGTGTGTACGCTTTCGTAAAATAGTATTGCCTGCATGTAAGAAAATATACTCAAAAGGTCAAATATATTAAAGAAATTTGTCGCAATGGAAATAATTTACAGGTAATTTTAAGCATAGTTGCTAAAAATGTAATTTAGCAAACGTTTTCGTTGTGACAATATACAAATTGTGTTAAAATGTTTAATCATAGGATTTGTCAGCCTTTGACTGTGCTTATGAAGCCCTCAAATAGTATACTGATTTGGGCGATATTGTTACGCTAAAATGACTAACTGGAAAATATTTACACGAAATTTTAAGCATAGTTGCTAAATCAATAGCTAAATTTGCGGGAAATGCATACTGATATACAAATAAAGCTAAATAGTTTAATTATAAACAACTCGGTAACAGTTGGCAAGGAGGGAGCTTCCTGCGGGCGGGAAGGATCTGCACTGCGCGAAAACGCTTAACGAAAATCGTTTCAGTGTTTTTCAAACGGGAGGTTATGTTGTATATCATCGTATACGGAATGTGTATAATTTATCAGAAAATTGTTTCGTGATGCTTCAAAAGTATACCTATTTGGGCTAGAATGTTAAACAAAAATGACAAACTGGAAATATATTACAGCACTTTTTAAACATTGTTGCTAAAACTATCGTTTAGAAAACGGTTTTATTGTGCTATTGTACAAATTGTGTTAAAATGTTTAATCATAGAATTTGTCTGTTTTTGACTGTGCTTCGGAAGCACTCAAATAATATACTTATTTGGGCGATATTGTTACACTTTGATGACTAACTGGAAAATATTTACATTATTTTTTTAAGCGTTGTTGCTAAAATGTTCTTGTTGAAAACGGTCTTATTGTGCTATTGCACAAATAAGGTCAAATGATTTAATTATATACAGCTTCGCAACAATGTATCCGATCAGGCTTAGAAGCTCCTGCCTGCGGTATGACGAACAGCGAAAATATTATCGAAAACAGGTTACAACTTAGTTGCAGATGCGGCAGGAGTTTCTCTAATTGAATACAAAATGTGTCTGCCTTTACATTATTAATGTTACTGTTAACCTGAAAATTATCTCAAATCATACTCAGATATTAATAAAATTTGTTCAAATAGAAATTACTTACAGCAAAACTTCACGAATATTGCTAAAATCAAGATTTAGAAAACGTTTGCGATGTGCTATGTGACAAAATACGACATTTTATTTAACTTTATGCTTTTATATCGTCAACTTAATCATTCGGCTCTTTTCATGTGCTTTGATTAACATGCGTGTTAGCTTAATGTATTTTATCGGGAATAACTTTCTGTTAAGAAAATATTGCTAACTGGTAATTGCTTACACGGTTTTTTAAGCATTGTTGCTAAAATGTCCTTTTTGAAAACGGTTTTGCCGTCATAATTACTAATTAATGCTCGCCTTGAGTTTTACTATTGCTGTTAATTTTACTTCTTATGTTAACTGCTTTCTTGTTCAGCTCTGCTTTGCTTACTTTTGCTCTCTATTATATATAGATGGTGCGCGGTGCTTTGCTTACTGACCGAAGAACAGTTATTCGCGGGTGGGCGGGAGGGCGAGGACGATGCCCCATGAGTACTGCCGACCCCACCCTGAAAGCAGTCTATTCTCCGATCGTTTTCGCTCAAATCATCAGCATGTGGCAGGCTGGAAGCTCCTGCTTTTGTTAAAGTGCTGTAATGCATGGCGATGTGTGGCTTGCAGGTTGTGCAAATATACAAAAGTAGCAAAAGTTTGCAATATTGTATTGACAAATAATATTATACGGCGTATAATATCATCAGAACAAAGATATTGGATTTGAAAAAATACTATTCAAGATAATATATTATACTCAAATATGATACCGGTAGACAAAAGTTTAAAGTACAACACACGCAAAGGAGAAAGACTATGCACAGAGTTATTTCGGAAAGGAGCAGAAATATGGGATTTTCAGTCAATGCAGGGCTGCTCGATGCTATGGTGCTTTCGGTGGTGCAGAATGATGATACCTACGGCTATGAGATCACTCAGTATCTCAGAAAAGCGGTGGATATATCAGAATCTACTCTGTACCCCGTACTTAGAAGATTGCAGAAGAACGATCTTCTTGAAACCTACGATAAAGAGTATATGGGCAGAAACCGCAGATATTACAGGGTCACACCCAAAGGCAACGAGGCGCTTGAGGAATACAGAGTAGAATGGCAGGCGCATAAAGAAAAGGTAGACAGTATACTGATGAACAAGGGGGCAGACGATAATGAATAGACTGGAATTTCTGACGAGCCTCAGGTACAACCTCGAAAAAGGCGGGCTGCCCCGCGCGGATATTGAGGACGCACTCAGCTACTATGAGGAAATTTTCTTCGATTCGGGTTACGGCAGTGATGAGCAGACTGTAAGCATGCTTGGTTCGCCTGAAGCGCTGGCAAGAGAGATACTGATCGACAACGGTTTCCACCCCGACGGTGATGCCGCTTATCAGCTGGGTGAGGCTGACAGAAGGGCTTACAGCGGCGCTCAGGACGTTCAGTTTGAGGAAGTCGGCAAAGAGAATAATAGCAATACTCAGGGCGGCTATGATTACGGCTATGGCTACGGTACAGGCAGTACCTCAGGTGCAGGTCAGGCACAGAACGCTTCGGGCTTTGATTTCAATGAAGCGGCAGGCAGGTTCGGGCAGTTTGTAGACGGCGTTTTCACCACCGCAAAAAATGTTTATGACAAGCAGTTCAACGACCCGAGCATGACCGATGTGCAGAAAAGCAAGCGCAACAATGTCATTCTCAAGGTTCTGATACTGCTGCTTACCGCTCCCATCTGGGGCAGTATCGTTGTAGGTATTATCGGTGCAATAGTTGGCATTCTGGGCGGACTGCTCAGCGTGATCGTCAGCCTGATAGCAGGCGGTTTCTCGCTGGTCATCTCAGGTATAGTTGACCTGTTCAGGGTAACACCCGTCGGTGTTGTGGAGATAGGCGGCGGACTTCTTCTGCTGGGTATCTTCGGGCTTGTTGCAAGACCCGCTTTCAGAGGTCTTACTAAGCTGTGCAAGTGGACATTCGGCGGCATAAAGAAGCTCTTCTGCAAGTTTTTTCGCTAAGGAGGAAACAACATGACCAACTTTGATATAAAAGACAAGGAGTTTACGGGTACAAAAAAGAGATCTTTCCCGTACTTCTCGGTGGGTATGATAATAATGGGTGCAGCCATGCTGATAGGCGGCGGGATCTGGATAGGTACTACCGATATGAGCAAATATGCTAAGGACGGCGTTATTGACGTGGCAGATGCTGTTGACGGCGGCAATGTGGAAAAGGTCGATATCGTTGTTAATACGGGTACTGTTTATGTCGGCAGGAGCGATGACGGTCAGGTGCATATCGAGGGCAAGATACCCAAAGACTATGTGCTGAATGAGAAAAACGGTACTCTTAAAGTTGAGCTACGCACCAGTTTTGGCTTTAGCTTTGACTGGCAGGATCTTTTCGACTGGAAATATAACGAGATAGATGCAAAGATATATCTCCCCGATGAAAAGTTTGAGTCGTTCGAGATAAGCGGCGGCGCGGGCGAGATAACTATTGATGACCTGAATTGCGTAAAGGCGCACATCAAGACAGGCGCGGGCGAGGTCAGAATGAATAACATCAACTGTGAAAAGGTGCTTAAAGTTGACACAGGTGCAGGCGATGTGAAGGTCGATAATTCTGTTGCGGGCGGCATCGACTTCGATACAGGCGCAGGCGAGGTAGAGTACAACGGCGAAGTCAACGGCGATATAGATATAGATACAGGCGTGGGTGAATGTACGATAAACCTAACCAACGACAAGGCTGAGTTCGAGAAGAAGTATAAAGTCGATATTGATACGGGTGTCGGCGAGGCTTCTGTAAATTACAATCAATAAGGCGAAATGTGGTTATCCCGCTGATACACCACAAAAACAGCGGCTATACAGAACTGAAGGTTCCTGGCGTGTGGTGCTTGGTTATCCTTTTGTTTACCGCTTGTTTACCGAATTTTTAGTTAGTGTGCTAAAGGGATAGTCATAAAGCGAAATCGTGATAACATGAAAGAGATAGCAAAAAACATATTTTCCCGCCTGTACGGCGGGGCCGCGGAGTTTAGTCAGGAACTGACACTGATAGCTATATTTATGCTTCTGGGGGCAATAATAATGCTCTCGGGCAGAGGACCATGCCTGCTGCACCCGCTGATAAGGGTGTGAACGCTACGGAGGTGCGTAACATGGAAAACCGTTTGAAAAAAGACCGCGTGTGGATAAAGGGGCAGACGCTTACGGCTTCACAGCATGCAGAACGGCTTGAAAACAATATAACAGCCCTGACGGTGGCGTTTTCGGGCAGTATGGCAGGCTTGTTCGTGCTGAGGGAGTTTCAGTCTAAACTGCTGGCAAATGCACCGCTGGGACTGCGTGCGGTGCTGATGGTGGTGCTTTACTGGCTGATCGCTGTGATACCTATAATGGTCATCAGGCAGGAGAACGATAACACAGTGATGAAACTGTTTGAGAAAAAGGGCATCGTCAGACAGCTGCTTGTGGGCGTTATACTGGGTGTTCTCATGTCGGTGGTGCTGACGGGCATACCGCACCTTGCGGGTTTCGGCAGATATGTCAGCAGTTACCTTTATACTGAACCCTGGCAGTTCGCATATCAGTTCTTTTACTGTATAGTATCTGTTGGCGCGGCAGAAGAACTGGTCTTTCGCGGAGTGATCTACGACAAGCTGAACGCGGTCTTTGGCAGAAAACTTTATGCGGCGATAGGTTCGTCACTGCTGTTCGGACTGTTCCACATATTCGGCGGCAGTATAGTGCAGGTGATAATGACAGCGGTGATAGGCTTCATCTTCTGCACTTTCAGGGATAAGATAAAGGGCTGTACACTGCTTTCGCTCATCATCTGTCACGGTGTTTACGATGCGCTGATATGCGTGTGGACATACTTTTCGGCAAGATAAATAAAAAGAGACAAACGGTCATCGCCCCCGCTTTGGCGGCGGGGAGAGATGCCTTGCAGAAGGAACAGGACTAAGGAGACAACAAAATGAAATAGGCTTTGAAGATAACGGGCAGTTTCTTCTGTCACGGTGTTTACGATGCGCTGATATGCGTGTGGACATATTTTTTGGCAAGATAAATAAAAAGAGACAAACGGTCATCGTCCCCGCTTTGGCGGCGGGGAGAGATGGCTTGTGAAATGAACGGGGCTTAGGCTGTGAAGATAACGGGCAGTTCCATCTGTCACGGTGTTTACGATGCGCTGATATGCGTGTGGACATACTTTTCGGCAAGATAAATAAAAAGAGACAAACGGTCATCGTCCCCGCTTTGGCGGCGGGGAGAGATGGCTTGCAAAGGGAACAAGATTAAGGAGACAACAAAATGAGTCGGTCGGAGAATTTGAAGAGATACAGATAAACGAGCGACTGCCCTATCATACAAATCGGTGCTGAGATATTTACAAAAAGGAGATAATAAAAATGGTACTGGATAAGACTTTCTCCGCCGAAGATTTTTCTTCGGTGAAGATCAAAGACAAGATAGTTGGGCTGAATATAGTGGGCGGCTGTAAGACGGTCAGGGCTGAATGCAGTAATATCCCCGATGATGTGACGGTGGAGGCCGCAGACGGCGTTCTCAATATCGAACTGCCCGAAAATAACATGCTAAGTAAGATGTTTCGGGTGTTCTATGCCGAAAAGCTGACACTTTACCTCACCGACAAGGCGCTTGAAAGCATCACCATAGATGTTGCTGCCTGCAATATAGATCTCGAAACGGTTAACTGCGGCAGTATCGCGATAGACTCAGATGCGGGAAATGTGACTGCTAAGAATGTGACTGCAAAGGACAGCTTTGAAGTGAGGTCGGGCGCGGGCGACATCAGGCTGAGCGGCATTTCGGGCGGCAGGCTGACAGTTGACGCGGGCGCAGGCAATTTAAAGCTGAATGGTGACATTGACAGCCTGAAAGCCGATTGCGGGACGGGTAACATATCCTTTGAGGGTTCGGTTTATGACACTGTAAGTGTTGACAGCGGTATCGGCAACATTGACCTGACTTTCACAAACAAGCCCACAAATGTCAGTGCCGAGACAGGCATCGGCAAACCTAAGATAAAGTATATATGACAGCTATGAAAACAGTTATAATACACGGTCAGAGCCACAAGGGTTCGACTTATCACACAGCCCGCCTGCTGGCTGATAAGCTGGGCGGCGAGGTCAAGGAATTTTTTCTGCCGCGCGATTTCGGAGAATTCTGCACAGGCTGTACGCGGTGCTTTGAGGTCGGTGAGGAGAAGTGTCCGCACTTTGCAAAGCTGTCACCCATCACCGAAGCCATAGATGCGGCAGATGTGATAATACTTGCAAGCCCTGTCTACGTTTTCCATGCGACAGGCGCGATGAATGCCTTTCTCGACCACTACGGCTGGCGCTGGATGGTGCATTCGCCCGAAGAGTCCATGTTTAAAAAGCAGGGGGTCTGCATAAGCACTGCGGCGGGCATGGGTATGGGCAGTGCAAACAAAGATATGGCAGACAGCCTGTTCTTCTGGGGCGTGGCGAGGATATACAAGCTGGGCTTCGGCGTAGCGGCGGCAGACTGGCAGGGCATATCCGACAAAAAGCGCAAAGCCATCGAAAAAGCGGCAGAACGTACAGCGCAGAAGATAAAAAGCAGGCATGGCAGAGTAAAGCCGACATTTAAGACCCGCGCGGTGTTCTTCGCGATGCACCTGATGCAGCGCAAGGGCTTCAACCCGCGCGATGTAAAACACTGGCAGGAAAAGGGCTGGACGGGAAATGTCCGCCCTTGGAAATAAGATAAAAAGGAGAGATCATTATGAACGGAAAGAAACTTTACAGAATAAGGAACGGTGCGATGATACAGGGAGTTTGCAACGGCATAGCGGCGTATTTTGATGTTGATGTCAGCTTGGTAAGGCTGGCGGCAGTTATTATGGCATGCTTCTCGGGCATGGGAATTGTGGCGTATATAGCGGCGATGCTGATACTCCCCGAAGTGAACGATGCGCCCTACCGCAACAGCGGCAACGCCAACAACGCGGGTAACTTCGACTACAACAGGTATAACGCCAACGATAACTACGGCGGCTATCAGAACAATGACGGCGGCAATACAGATCAGAACGGCAAAGACATTCTTTAAAGGATAACGAAAGGAGAATAATTATGAACGGAAAGAGATTATACAGGATAAGAAACGGTGCGAAGATCTCGGGCGTTTGCATGGGACTTGCGGAATATCTGGGGATAGATGTGAATATCATACGCATACTTGCGGTGGTTTCGCTGTTCTGCGGCGGATTTGGATTTTTGGCATATATCGTGGCTGTGATGATACTGCCCGAGATCTAAGAAAATGACAGCAGGCACTTCTGCGAGAAGCGGAAGTGCCTGCTTTTTTGAGCGAAGTCCCATAAAAAAGCACTTCTGCCCGTAAGAACAGAAGTGCCGTAAATTCAGGCTTCGCCCTGCAATTATTTGTAGGGGTTCTCGCCGAAGTATCTTACACCTGCGGGTCTGTTGTACTCTCTGTCGTCAACACCTAAGAATTTCAGGGTATCGAACAGTGCCTTGCCGTGATGACCGAATACAACTGCACCGTGATGAGGATAGCCCTTTTCTATCAGAACGTATCTGTAAAAACGTGCCATCTCCTTGATGCCGAAGATACCGATAGTACCGAAAGAACGAGTAGCAACAGGCAGTATCTCGCCCTCAGCCGCATAAGAACGCAGAGTTGCGTCAGCGGTGGATTGGAGTCTGAAGAAAGTTATCTCGCCGGGCTTGATGTCGCCCTCAAGAGTACCTCTTGTGATGTCAGGCTCAACATCAGGCTCAAGACCTCTGTGCATTATCAGCTGATACTTCATAACAGGGTTGTTCAGTATGCATGCAGAACCGTTGCCGCAGTGGAAGCCCATGAAAGTATCTCTCTGAGTATAGTCGAACTTGCCCTCGATGTCCTCGCGGTAGATGTTGCCTGGAACGGTATTGTTTATATCCAGCAGAGTAACGACCTCATCGGAGATGCACTCGCCGATGTACTCGCTGAGTACGCCGTAGATGTCAACTTCGCAGGAAACAGGTATGCCGCGCGCGCCCAGTCTGCCGTTTACATAGCAGGGTACGAAGCCGAACTGTGTCTGGAAAGAAGGCCAGCACTTGTTGGCAAAAGCCACGAACTGTCTTTCACCCTTATGCTCTTCTGCCCAGTCCAGCAGAGTCAGCTCATACTGAGCCAGTCTTGGCAGAATGCCTGCCATCTTGTTGCCGTCGCCCAGTTCCTTAGCCATATCGTCGATAACGCCCTGAATGCGGGGATCGTCCTTATGCTCGTTATAAGCGGCGAACAGGTCAAGCTCAGAGTTCTCCTCGATCTCAACGCCCAGATCATACAGTCTTGCGATAGGAGCGTTGCATGCAAGGAAGTCCTGCGGACGAGGACCGAAAGAGATTATCTTCAGGTTCTTCAGACCAACGACAGTTCTTGCTATGGGAATGAACTCGTGTATCATGTCAGCTACTTCGGGAGCTGTGCCCACAGGGTACTCGGGAATGTAAGCCTTAACGCCTCTCAGTTTGAGGTTGTAGCTTGCATTGAGCATGCCGCAGTAAGCGTCGCCTCTGTTATCGATCAGTGCGTTTCCGCAGTCGTCCTCAGCGGCTGCCACGAACATAGCAGGACCGTCAAAGTACTTAGCCAGCAGAGTTTCGGGTGTCTCAGGACCGAAGTTGCCCAGATAAACGACCAGTGCGTTACAGCCTGCGGCATTGACTTCATCAAGTGCCTGACGCATGTGCTTCTCGTTCTCGATAACGGTGGGACATACAAAAAGCCCCTCAGCGCCGTACTTTGCGGCATAAGCCTCAGCAACGGCATTTCTTCTGTTTTCGGACAGGCTCATGGGGAAGCAGTCCCTTGAAACTGCCACCAGACCCATTTTAACTTTGGGTGTGTTTGCAAGTTTGTTGCTCATGGTAAATTACCTCCGTGTAGAATGCGCGGCGCTGTGTGTGCCAACGGCCGCAAGACCGAACAGTGCTGCGCAAATAAAATGCGATCTTCAATCGTTACGCACATTATAGCACAAATATAAACAAGTGTCAATTCTATAATTTGACATGCCCTTGCCATTTATTGCGGAAATTTTTTTGCTCATCGCCTTTCTTTTACGCCTTTTGTTCTGAGTGCTTTGAGCACCTTGCAGAGTTGTTCGATATCGTCATCGGATAGTTCGTCAAAACGGTCAAGCTGGGCTTTTACCGTTTCTATGACGGCATCTGCGGGCTTTTTATGCTGTCTGTTCATAAAGAACGAAGTGAGGGTACTGGTCAGCGAACCTATCAGCCCGATGCCGACCAGCATCAGCACCATAGCGATAAGTCTGCCGTAGAGGGTACTTGGGGAGATATCGCCGTATCCGACTGTAGTTGCAGTGACGAAAGCCCACCAGATGCCGTCACCGAAGTCCATGCCCTCAGCGTAATGTATCAGCACGCCGCCCGTGATGATGGTCATGAAAGTGGCGAAAACCACGTATTTGAAGCCGTTTGTATTGTAGAAACGCTGTGCTTTTCTCAGCGGGCGTGATAGAAAAGCGACTATCCTGATGAGGTTGAGCACATTTAAAAAGGTATCGGCGCGGGGGTCGGGCAGCGGGGGCAGAATGCCATGTATTGGCAGAACAGCGACCGCGTCCCAGAAATTTATCTTAAAGAACCTGCGTTTATCCGGCGCGGCGGCGGTGCGCACTGCGAGGTCGGCGGCAAACAGGGCGTAAATTGCCATACTGACCGTTCTTACCCACTCCGACAGACTGCCTGTGCAGTCAAAAAGCACCAGCACAGCGGCAAAAACAGCCAGAGCGCTCATGACCACATCATAGACGATATGCTGTGTTTTTCCTAGTTTCATATTTTATCACCATCCGAAAGATCTTATAGATGCGGCAGAATTTGTAATGTCAGATTACACAAAATTTGCATCGAAATTTGAGCATCGCCGCAAAAATCGGTAAGAAAAAAAGCGCCCCTATCGGAGCGCCCCTGCTTTATGCTCATGCTTTTGTTTCGATCAGCCGTCTGCGCAGTTTCCTCTCATTTTGAACGTCCTGAATGCTTGAATGCAGAAACAGCAGTGCTGCTGACAGTGCAAAAGTCCCCGCGAGCTGTTTGTTTTTTATCACCGAGCTGAACAGCATCAGTGCCGAGCCTACGATTATCTCTTCTTTTGGATCCATTACAGATGACCTCCTTTAATATTTTTATATCTTCACATTTTTGACGTTTGATGATCGCCATTCGCGGTCTTGCGCTGAAAAGCTGTACAGGGTCACAGCGGTATGTATCCCTGCGTTCTGCTTCACGGGAAGGACCATACGCCGCAAGATGCGAACATATACAAAAAAAGCCCGCATAACGGACTTTTCACACCTTATAGGGTGGGTAGAGGGATTCGAACCCTCGATCTTCAGGACCACAATCTGACGCGTTAACCAACTACGCTATACCCACCATAACACGCCATACTGGATTCGAACCAGTGACCTACCGCTTAGAAGGCGGTTGCTCTATCCAGCTGAGCTAATGACGCATATCTGCTAAAATGTTCAGCAGTAAAGCGGGTGATGGGAATCGAACCCACATGGCCAGCTTGGAAGGCTGGAGTTCTACCACTGAACTACACCCGCAGTTCGGTCATTGACCACTTGTCGGTCAACGTTGTCTATTATAGCACAGCATTGGTGGTTTGTCAAGGGGATTTTTGAAACTTCTCAAAACGTTAATAAAGCGTTTAAAATTAGTTCAAAAATATTGAAAACAGAGATCAGTTTTGATGCGGTCACTGTATGGAGAAAAACTGTGTAAGTAATGTTGTTTCCTGTTTATTCCATTGACTGTTGTTAATGCCGCTAAAAATACTTGTATGAATTTGTAATAAATACCAAAAAATGTTGCACAAATGTAAATAAATCAAATCGGTGCTTTTAACTTTTGAAGAATGTGCTATAATAAAATTGTATTATTATGACCTTTACAGAACGGAGGTGGGAAGATCTATGATCGCTCTGAAAGGCCGCTCCGTTTACGGCGGGATCGCCCACGGCATTATAAGCTATTATCAGCGTGACCGCATAGACATCCCCCGTATAAAAATAAATGACCCCGAAAAGGAATGGGACAGATATACCGAAGCCAAAGACGGTGCTGTTGATGAGCTGAAACTGCTCCGCGAACGAACTGCCGAGGAGATCGGTCAGACTGATGCTGACATTTTTTATATACAGCAGATAATCTTAGCTGACAGCCAGTTTGAAAAAGGTGTCAGGAGCATGATCTTCACCGAGAAGTGCAACGCGGAATATGCTGTTGCGAGAACTTCCCAGAAAATAGCAGAAATTATGCGTCAGGGCGACTCCGACTATATCCGTGAGCGCTGTTCTGACGTATACGATGCGTCCGAGCGTATAATAAGGCTTTTGCAGAACCAGTCCAGCAGTGATTTTGTGCTTGATGACATAAGTATAATCTGTGCGGAGGATCTTCTGCCCAGTGAGACTGCAACGCTGGATAAGTCGAAAGTTGCGGCTTTCTGTACCAGCGGCGGCTCGACAAATTCGCACACGGCGATACTGGCGAGGACGATGAACATTCCCGCGCTGATAGGGCTGGGCGATGTCAGGCTGGAAGATTATGACGGCAGATATGCGATAGTTGACGGCTATGACGGCATCATTTATATAGAACCCGACAATGAGACCACGATAAAACTGGCACGCCGCGAGGAAGAAGAGGGGCGCAAGCGCGAGATGCTCCAGCGGCTGAAAGGCAGGCGCAACATGACGCGCGACGGCAGGGAGATCGCGGTGTACGCCAATATCGGCGGCATCGGCGATCTGGAATCTGTCATTGAAAATGATGCGGGCGGTATCGGTCTGCTGAGGTCGGAATTCCTGTATTTGCAGAGGGACAGCTTTCCCGATGAGGAAGAGCTGTTCTACAATTACCGCCGTGTTGTCGAAGAGATGAAAGGCAAGAGGGTAGTTATCAGGACACTTGATATAGGTGCTGACAAGACAGCGGACTATTTCGAGCTTGACAGGGAGGAAAATCCTGCGCTGGGCATGCGCGCTGTAAGGCTCTGCCTGCGCCGTCAGGACATTTTCCGCACACAGCTGAGGGCTTTGCTGAGGGCTTCGGCTTACGGCAAACTTTCGATACTGATACCGATGATAATAGATGTTGACGAGGTCTACCGCGTCAAGGACATAATCCACAAACTGAAAGACGAGCTGGTGAGCAAGAAGATAGCGTTCGACAACGATATTGAGCTGGGCGTTATGATAGAGACTCCCGCGGCGGTGATGATAAGTGACCTGCTGGCGCAGGAAGTGGACTTTTTCAGCATCGGCACCAACGATCTTGAACAGTACACGCTGGCGATAGACAGGCAGAACCCGAATTATGAGAACGTTGTTCCGCCCAACCACCTTGCTGTGCTTAGAATGATAAAGATGGTGGTTGACAATGCGCACAGCAGGGGAGTGAAGGTCTGTCTGTGCGGAGAGATGGGGGCTGACCTTTCGCTTACTGAGGTGCTGATGGATATGTCGCTGGACGCACTTTCGGTCGCACCGCCGCAGGTGCTTCCCATAAGGCGCATGATACGCAGTCTTAACCTGAGTGACAGGCGGCAGGTACACGGCAATATCCGCAGGATGCTGCACTACTGAAACTATTGATAATGTTGACAAAACTCCCGCAGAACGGCTCTGCGGGAGTATTTTTTTGCGGATGAGACAAAAAAACACCCCGCAGTTATTACCGCGAGGCGCATTTTACGTCGCTGAGAGGATTCGAACCTCCGGCCTGCCGCTTAGGAGGCGGCCGCTCTATCCGGCTGAGCTACAACGACTTATCTAACTATGATATTATAGCACACTTGAACGAAAAATGCAAGCCCTTTTCAGAAATTTTTTTTGAAAGCCCTCCCGAAAGTTTTTGCGCATACAAAAAGACACCGTCCTCCCGGCTCGGTGTCTCTTTGTAGTAAGGAAAGTAAAATGAATTAAAAAACATGAATGTCGTAAACTTAACGCTGATCGGACTTGTAGCTCTCTCTGATCTCTATATAGTCCTTCATCAGCTTTACCGCCCCTGCTATGCCCGTTTTGGACGTGTTTATGCAGAGGTCGAAATTGGGTGCTGCGCCCCACTTCTGGTCAGTATAATAATTATAGTAGAAAGCACGCCGCTTGTCAGTCTTTTTGATGAAGTCCTCAACTTTGTCCTTCTCTATATCGTATCTGCTCAGTATCCTCGCTTTTTTGTCGGCAAGATCAGCCATCAGGAAAAAGTCGATCACATTGGGATTGTCTTTCAGCACATAGTCAGCACATCTGCCGACTATCACACAGGGACCCTGATCGCCCAGCTTGCGTATCGTGTCGAACTGTGCCAGAAATATCTTGTGGTTCAGCGGAAGATCGGGATTTATCCTGCCGTCTGCCGCAACGGGATAACTGCCCATGACCAGCGAGAACAGAAAACTGTTGGTGTAGCTCTCGTCATTCTTGACAAATAACTCTTCACAGATGCCGCTGTCTTTTGAAGCGATCTCCAGAAGCTCTTTATCATAAAACGGAATGTTGAACTCACGTGCAAGCGTTCTGCCGATCTCGCGGCCGCCGCTGCCAAACTCACGGCTGATAGTTATGATAGACCTCATGTACATCGCTCCCTTCTCTCTTGGGCTGAATATATTATAGCACATTATTTGTGTTTTGTATACAAAAATTCTAAAAAAACATTCACAAATCTAGTGAAAATATTTTGTGCATTTTATCAATAGACAAAAAATGGTCTGCAAGGCTTACAAATGAACCGAAAATGAAGGAAATCTTGCATTAATGTTAAAGATAAGCCTTAATTAACTTTCGATAAGAGCTTAATCGTGCAGAAAGCTGTCTGAAAAATGCTTGCGTTAGTCTAAACTAACCAAATTAAAAATAACTAACCAAACAATTTGCGTAAAAATGCATAAAAATATGCATGCAAGTTTGTGAATTAATTTTTTTAAAATGCTTGAAAAGAATGACGAAATAATGTATAATAAGAGTGTTGACCGCGGCTTTATTTTATGGGCATATACGCACTTATATCGCCCATATCAAAAGGTAAATGCGCGGTGCATGATCAGTATATTTTGTTATGCAAAATAATAAGGAGGTTATTTTATGACTGAGAAAACCGTTATTCCTTTTCAGGGTACTCCTGAGCAGGAGGCGCAGCTGAAGGAAGTCATTGCTAAGCACCATGACCAGCCCGGCGGACTGATGCCCACTTTGCAGGAGGCTCAGGGGATCTACGGCTATCTTCCTATCGAGGTCCAGAAGATGATCGCTGACGGACTGGGCGTATCACTGTCGGAGGTATTCGGCGTTGCTACATTTTACAGCCAGTTCTCGCTGACCCCAAAGGGCAAGCACAGGATCAGCGTCTGTCTCGGTACTGCCTGCTATGTTAAAGGCTCTGATAAGATACTGGAGGCTGTTGAGGCTAAGCTGGGCATCAAGAGCGGTGAGTGTACTGCTGACGGCATGTTTTCAATTGATTCCTGCCGCTGTGTAGGTGCTTGCGGACTTGCGCCCGTAATGCTGGTAGACGAAGATGTTTACGGCAAACTGAAGCCTGACCAGGTCGCTAAGATACTGGACAGCTACAAGTAAGGAGGTAGGCAGTATGACATTTGAAGAACTGAATAAGATCAAAGCCGCTAAGGCTGATATTGTTAAAGTCAGAACTATCATCGCAGAAGAAGGCGAGAAGCTCGCTAAGGAAACAGGCTACCGCAAGCAGGTTCTGGTCTGCGGCGGTACAGGCTGTCAGTCCTCGCATTCTATGGACGTTCTGAAGGCTCTGAAGGACGAGCTGGCTGCACAGGGCATCGCTGATGAAGTACTTGTTGTAAGAACAGGCTGCTTCGGTCTCTGCTCACTGGGTCCTATCGTTATAGTATACCCTGAGGGCGCATTCTATGCACAGGCAACTCCCGAAGGCATCAAGAGGATCGTTGACGAACATCTGGTAAAGGGCGAGATCTGCAAGGATCTGCTTTATAAGGAGACTGTTCACGATGACGGTTCTATCATTTCTCTGTATGAGACAAACTTTTACAGAAAGCAGAAGAGAATTGCACTGAGAAACTGCGGCGTTATCGACCCCGAGGACATCGAGGAGTACATAGCTACCGACGGTTATCAGGCACTTTATAAGGTACTTGACTCCATGACTCCCGATGAGGTAGTCAAGGAAGTTCTTGATTCGGGCATTCGCGGCAGAGGCGGCGCAGGCTTCCCCACAGGCAGAAAGTGGATGTTCACTAAGGACGCTCCCGGCGATGTCAAGTACGTTGCATGTAACGCCGATGAGGGCGACCCCGGCGCATTCATGGACAGATCTATCCTTGAGGGCGATCCCCACGCTGTTATCGAGGCTATGACTATAGCTTCCTACGCTGTCGGCGCTCATCAGGGCTATGTTTATGTAAGAGCTGAGTACCCCGTTGCTGTTCACAGACTCCAGATCGCGCTGGATCAGGCTAGGGAATACGGTCTGCTGGGCAAGAACATTCTGGGCAAGGGTCACGATTTCGACATCGAGATCAGACTGGGCGCAGGTGCGTTCGTATGCGGTGAGGAAACTGCACTGCTGACCTCCATCGAGGGCAACAGAGGTGAGCCTCGTCCGAGACCTCCTTTCCCCGCTGTAAAGGGTCTGTTCGGCAAGCCTACTCTGCTGAACAACGTTGAAACTTATGCTAATATCGCACAGATCATCAGAAAGGGTGCAAGCTGGTATAGCACTATGGGTACCGAGAAGTCCAAGGGTACTAAGGTATTCGCGCTGGGCGGCAAGATCACCAATGTTGGTCTGGTCGAGATACCTATGGGTACTACACTGCGCGAGATCATCGAAGAGATCGGCGGCGGCATACCTGAGGGCAAGGCATTCAAGGCTGCGCAGACAGGCGGTCCTTCGGGCGGCTGTATCCCTGCACAGCATATAGATACTCCTATCGACTATGAAAGTCTGGCTGCTCTCGGCTCGATGATGGGTTCGGGCGGACTTATCGTTATGGACGAGGACAACTGCATGGTCGATGTTTCCAAGTTCTACCTGAACTTCACTGTTGACGAGTCATGCGGTAAATGTACTCCCTGCCGCGTAGGTACAAGAAAGCTCCTGCAGCTGCTGGAGAAGATCACCGACGGCAAGGGCGAGATGGAGGATCTGGAGAAGATACAGGATCTGGCTACACACATGAAGTCCTCTTCGCTGTGCGCACTGGGTCAGTCTGCTCCTAACCCTGTTCTGTCCACACTTCAGTATTTCGGTGACGAGTACCTCGCACATATCAAGGACAAGAAGTGTCCCGCAGGTGTCTGCAAGAACCTGCTTCAGTACGAGATCGTTGCTGACAAGTGCAAGGGCTGTACGCTCTGCGCTAGAAACTGCCCTGCCAACGCTATCACAGGCACTGTCAAGAATCCTCACGTTATCGACACTGACAAGTGCATCAAGTGCGGTGTCTGCATGAGCAACTGTAAGTTCGGCGCTATCATCAAGAAGTAAGCAGAGGAGGGTACTAAACTATGGAAATGATTCATCTGAAAATAAACGGTATCCCTGTGGAAGTTCCCGCAGGCTCTACTGTTCTGGAAGCAGCTAAGGCTGCAAATGTGGATATACCTACACTCTGCTACCTGAAAGATGTCAACTGCATCGGCGCTTGCCGTATCTGCGTTGTTGAGATCACAGGCGCAAGAGGTCTGGTAGCTGCCTGCACACACCCCGCAGCTGAAGGCATGGAGGTATTCACCAATACACCTAAGGTTAGAAAGTCGAGAAAGACCACTCTGGAGCTGATGCTCTCCAACCACAAGAAGAAGTGCCTTTCCTGCGTAAGAGCTAACAACTGCGAGCTGCAGAAGCTCAGCGTTGCTTACGGCGCAGATGAGGACAGATTCATGCCTGAGGAGATGAACAAGCCTATCGACGATTCTTCTCCTTTCCTGATAAGAGATAACAACAAGTGCATACAGTGCATGAGATGCGTTGCTGCCTGCAAGAACGTTCAGAGCGTTTCTGTTATCGGCAACATCAGAAGAGGTTTCAACGTTCACGTTGGTTCTGCTTTTGATGCACCTCTCGCTTCCACCGCTTGCGTTGGCTGCGGACAGTGCATAGTTTCATGTCCTGTTGGCGCACTTACCGAGAAGAGCAGTGAGAAGAAGGTATGGGACGCTATTGCAGATCCCGAGAAGAAGGTAATATTCTTCACCGCTCCTTCTATAAGAGCTACTCTGGGTGAAGAGTTCGGCAACCCTGTCGGCACTAATGTTGAGGGCAAAATGGTCGCTGCTATCAGAAGACTGGGTCCCGATCAGGTGTTCAACATGGACGTTACTGCTGACCTCACCATCGTTGAGGAAGCTAATGAGCTGATCGAGAGGATCACAACAGGCGGCACTCTGCCGATGTTCACTTCCTGCTGCCCGGGCTGGGTCAAGTTCTGCGAGCATTTCTATCCTGACTTCCTGCCTCATCTGTCGAGCTGCAAGTCTCCTCAGCAGATGTTCGGCGCAGTTCTGAAGAGCTACTATGCTCAGAAGAACAACATCGACCCCAAGAACCTGTTCGTTGTCAGCGTTATCCCCTGCACAGCAAAGAAGTTCGAGGTAACAAGAGAAGAGCAGAGAGAGGGCGACTACGACGATGTTGATGTTGCACTGACTACCCGTGAGCTGGGCAGAATGATCCGCGAGGCAGGTATCGACTTCAATTCTCTGCCTGATGAGCAGTTCGATGATCCGTTCGAGACTGCTTCGGGCGCAGGCGCTATCTTCGGCGCAACAGGCGGCGTTATGGAAGCTGCACTGAGAACCGCAGCTGTCAAGCTGGACGGCAAGTGCGAGCCGCTGGAGTTCACTGAGGTAAGAGGCACTAAGGGCATCAAGGAAGCTACTTACACCGTTGGCGGCGTTACCGTAAAGGTAGCAGTTGCTTCGGGTCTGGCTAATGCAAGAGAGATCATTGAGGGCATCATCAAGGGCGAAAAGGATTACCAGTTCGTTGAGATCATGGCTTGTCCCGGCGGCTGCATCAACGGCGGCGGTCAGCCTGTTCAGAGCGACAGCGTAAGAAACTTCGTTGACCTCAAGGCTATCAGAGCTAAGGCACTGTACGATGCTGACAGCAATATGGAGCTGAGAATGTCTCACGAGAGCCCTGTTATGGATATGCTCTATAACGAGTTCTTCGAGAAGCCCGGCGCTCACAAGGCACACGAGTACCTGCACACCACCTACGTTCCAAGAGGTAAGTATCAGGACTAATACTTGAATAATAACACCCCGCAGAGAGATCTGCGGGGTGTTTTTTTGCATATATCCCAATTTGGTTGTGTATTGTTCCCGATACGAAAGAACAGCCATCTTGTATCATCAGCAATACACATCAAAATTGGGAGTTGCATATTCGGGCATAGAAAAAGCCTGCGCACATATGCCGCAGGCTTTTATCAGGAAGGGGTAAAAGATATAATCAGTATTTAACGCCCCAGACACTCTCGTTGCTGCCAACAGCTGAGAAAGTCATAACTTCGGTCCGGGCTTCATCGGGCATTTTGCAGAAAACGCCGCTGTAAGTTTTGCCGCCTATGGTGACGGTCATGCAGGCACTGTCCTTGTCCATCGTCCATGTGCCCTCATCGGCGGCAGTTTTTGCCTTGCCGTCGCGGTTCAGATAGAGTATGACAGGCTCGGCGATATTCGCGCTGATGTCAGTACCCTGATCTGTCATATAGTACCTGCCTTCGACTTCAGCCATAGAATAGCCGCCTGCGCTTACAGTCTCGCCCCGTGTCTGGTAGGGGAGCATGCATATCCAGCCCTCAGCGTTAAGGAGGTACTGGTGTACGCGCGGCGCGTGACCCTCTGTGTTGTTGTCAAAGCGGGTGTGGTAAACGATATATTTCTTGCCGTCGTCGTCCACAAAAGCCGAGTTGTGACCCGTCGCCATATAAGCGCGGTTGAGACTTGGCAGCATGTAGTTGCCTGAAAGTTTCAGCCCGTAATCCTCGGTTTTTGCGTTCATTGGCAGAGAACTGCCGTTCATGTCCACATAATCGCCGTCAGGCTTGTCACTGCGGAATACTCTTATCTGATAGCCGCCCTCGCGGGTAAGTCCGCCGTAGGTTATGAACAGGTAGTAATAGCCGCTGTCCTCATCGTAGAGGATATATGGCGCTTCTCCCGATCTTCCGCCGCCTCCCGCTATGCGCTTGCCGAAATACGGGTCAACACCGTTAGCTTCATCGGCTTCGGGGTGTATCGGCAGACCCGTTGCCTCGTCTATCTCAAGTATGAAGATACCGCCGCTCCACGAACCGTATGTGAGCCACATCCTGCCGTCAGCATCATAGAAAACAGAGGGGTCGATGGCGTTGGGGTAATTTCTTGTATCGTAATTCCTGCCGTTCCAGTAATGGGAACTTGCATAGTCCTGGTCAACGTAGTCAAGCACATCGGTGTATTTTACGGTACTGCCGTAAAATCCCGAATAGATGAATGCACCCTGCCACACAAAAGGCCCTTCGGGGGAGTCTGAGGTGGCATAGCAAAGGTTTGAGGTATACCAGTTTGAGGTGGTGCAGTAGTACATCACGTACTTGCCCATCTTTTTGTTATAGATGACATCTGGTGCCCAGACGTGTTCAGTGCCGCCGTTTTCGGCATCATCTGTCCTGACGATGCTGGTCGGACTGCCCGCGTATCTGAATGCTTCATCGTAGACATCGTAAATTTGTCCGTACACATTGTTGTCAGCGCCGTAACCGTTTGCAATATACTGCCACGACATAAGGTCACTGCACTTGGCGGCTGACATGTGCGAACCGTAGATATAATAGGTGTCACCGACTTTCAGTACAGAGGGATCGTGAACAGCCGCGCATGCAGGTATATTGCGTTTCTTGATGCCCGCATAGTTCATCTCGAAATCATAGTCAGGCTCGCTGTACGGTTCAGCCTGCGAGGAGCTGTCTGCCGTCGAAGAAGTACTGTCAGCCTGCGAAGACAGTGCATCTGCGGCACTGCTGTCAGATGAAGGCAGACTGCTCTGCGGGACATCACTCTGACTGTCAGCGGAAATCGCCCTTATACCCTTGACATGAGCCGCTATCAGCGCAATATCAGTGACATTCACCCTGCCGTCACGGTTGACATCTGCGGCGGCGATACCCTCATCGTCCAGCGCCCTGATGCTTTTTACGTGGGCGGCTGTCAGCGTAATATCAGCCACGTTGATACTGCCGCTGCCGTTAACGTCACCTGCCATTCTGCCTGAAAGTGCAGAGCTGTACGGTACAGTTGTCAGTGCCGTGACAGCGGCAAGTGCGGCTGCGAATTTTCTGCTGTTCATCATCAACACCTCATCAATTGTTTGCACTGAAGTCGGACTATTCATAATTTCTTTGTCTATTTTACCATATTGTAAGTACATTTGTCAATAGATTTACCGATCTTTCAGATGGATTTATACAAAACAACAAAAAATTGCACGATTAATTATACATGTACGTACAAATAAGCCGATAACCTTTGTGGGAAAATATAGAAAATTTTGAAAAAATGGTTGACTTTTTTATTATAATATGCTATTATTTGTAAAGACAAGCAAATAAGGCTGTTACTACAAAGCGTCCGATCATGTTCACAAAGTCATATTTGCTGAGTATAAGATGCGCTGTGAAAGTGCAGAAAGACCCGATAATAAGGAGGAATCATGCTATGAAAAAGAAGTTCTGTGCAGGCGTTGCTGCCCTTATGATGGCGATAACAAGTGCTATGCCCGTGTTTGCTGTGGAAAAGGTCGATGAGATAACAGGCGACCTGAATGCAGGTGCTTTTTTTGAGGACAAGACCAACGCGGTCGAGCTGAAAGACGGCGAACAGTACACGTTTACCTTTGACCAGCAGTCAACAGGTTCGTCCAACTGGAACTGCTATTCGCTGGTAGTTGCAAACGAAGGCGCGGTCGCCCCCGAATACGGCGGTGCAAACTGTGAGATAGCCGTTTTCAGGGCAGATTCATGGGGCTGGGGCGGCGGCGCATCTGACTTTGTTGCACCTGATGCGGAAGGCAACAAGATGCAGTTCACGCAGGACGTTGACTGGACTAACTGGGTAGCCGATCTCCAGGCAGGTGTTGAGTGTGAAGTCACCATAGCCAAAATGGGTGATACGCTCATATATAATGCGAAGATAGGCGATAATACCGTTTCGGGCACTGAGACATCGGGCGTGGCTCTGCCTGAGAGCTGTTATGTGTTCTTCACGGGTGAAAATGTTGACCTGACAAATTTCACTACCGTAAAGGAAAAGTATAAGAACCCAAATGCACTGAACGTCGTTGATGAACTTTCGGGTGATCTGACGGTTGACGGCTACTTCACATCAAAGTCTGACGCAGTAAAGGTCGCTGACGGCAGTGAAGTCACCATAAAGTTCACAAACAAGTCTGACGGCACTAACAACTGGGATAACTTCATCGTGGGCATAGCGGGCGATGCTGAGGGCTATAACGGCGAAGCCTCCGAGATCGTCAGAATACGCGCTGATGCGTGGTCACTGCCCGGCGGCATGTCTGACCTTGAATCGCCTGACGGCACAAAAAATCCCATGCTGTTTGTAAATGACATAAACTGGGATAACTTTGCGGCTGAGATGCAGGCAGGCGCTGAGGTTGAAGTCACTATCGGCAAGGACGGCGACCTGATAAACTACACCGCGAAAATAGGCAGTTACACCGTTGAATCTGCTTCGCTTTCGGGCGTGGCACTGCCCGATGACATCTATGTTTTCCTCTCGGGTGAGAAATGCACACTTTCGGGCATTGAACTGGTGAAGGAGACTCCTCCCGCAGACAGCGAACCTGAGGAAAGCAGTATACCCGATGACAGCAGTACTCCCGACGACAGCAAGCCTGATGAGAGCAGTACTCCCGACGACAGCAAGCCCGATGACAGCAGTGAACCTGACAGCGATGCTACCGACGGCGAGGACAGCAGTACTCCCGAGGACAGCAGTGCTCCTGATGACAGCAGTACTCCCGATGACAGCAGCAAGCCCGATGACGGCGATGAACCTGTTGATACATGGGTGAAAGGCGATTTCTCGGGCGACGGCAGGGTGAATGTTTCTGACATCGTACTGCTCGCGGCACATGTCAAAGGCATAAAGCCTCTTGGCGCTGAAAAGCTGGCTAAGGCTGACCTGAGCGGTGACGGCAAGGTGAATGTCACTGATATTTCGCTCCTGGCGGCGCATGTAAAGGGCATAAGACCGCTGAAGTGATACACTAATATAACGATGATAAGGGGGAACGGCACACGCTGTTCCCCCTTGTTTTTACAAAAAATATCCCGACAGCCGCAAAGCCGTCGGGAAATATCAGCTTATCTGCAAAGCGATTTCAGTGTCTTGACTTCTTCCAGTTCATCATCGGTAACTTCGCCGTCACTGCTTATGATTATCTCGCAGAGATAACCGAGAAGCTCCTTGTAATCAATGGCAAGCCCCGCGCTTATGCCGCGCAGTCTTGAAAAAGCATCGCTGAAATCAGCTTCAAAATACTCGCCGAGAAGCATATCACTGCATCCGCGATAAAGCTCCAGCAATTCCTGAGAGGTGTATTCAAAGTCAAAAAGCTCATTGTAATACCTCACCTCGTTGACGTTGATAACGCCGTCAGCCGCTATCAGCCGCAGTGCCACAGTGGAAAGGTCATAGCCGTAAAAGCCTTTCAGAGAACCGTCCCCGCACTTGTCGAGCATACTGACCCTCTGCACAATGTCACACTGGTTTTTGAAGCGTTCAAATTTCATTTTGAAATTCTGGGTGAGATCATCTATGTCATTCATATTAATCATGGTAAATTTCCTTTCTGCTTTATTTCCTTGATATGACTTAATTATACATGATACCCGCCCTTTTGTCAAGCGGGAATATTAGCATTTTCGCAACTGCGGTGAGCTATTTTTGTATGTTGGACGAAATAAAATGACAGCGGTGTGAAAAAGTTTCTTTTGTTGACCGCTCCGCGTAATTGACAATTCATGGGTGCTGTGATATAATGTCTTCTGAAATTATATGAAAAGAGGAGAACGACATGAAAATAACAGCTATATCTGCCGTGACAGCGGGCGGCAAGACCACGATAGTCAATGCACTGAAAGACCGTCTGCCGAAAGCGGCGGTGCTTTATTTTGACGACTATGACTTTGACGGGGAAGTTGAGGACTACGCAAAATGGCTGGCTGACGGCGCAGATGTCAACGTGTGGGACATATCTCCGCTTAAAGCTGATATTGACAGGCTGATAAGCGGCGGCGAGTATGAACATATCCTGCTGGACTATCCCTTTGCCTATGACCACAGAATGCTGGAGGGCTATATCGACTGCTGTATCTTCATCGACACGCCCCTTGATGTGGCACTGGCGCGCCGCGTGCTGAGGGATATGCAGTCTGCGCCTGCGGGGGACATTCTCGCTGAGATGCAGGCATATCTGCAATATGCACGTCCTGCGTTTGTACTCATGCAAAAGGAGCATCAGGCATCTGCCGACTATGTGATAGACGGCACAAAAGCAGTCCCCGATATTGCGGAGGAGATATGCGGCATAATTTCGGGCATCTGAGGAGAAAAATGGGCAGATCACTTAATGTTGACAGACACGCCCCCTTGATGTGGCTTTGGCGCGCCGCGTGCTGAGGGATATGCAGTCTGCGCCTGCGGAGTGCGTTTGTACTCATGCAAAAGGAGCATCAGGCATCTGCCGACTATGTGATAGACGGCACAAAAGCAGTCCCAGATATTGCGGAGGAGATATGCGGCATAATTTCGGGCATCTGAGGAGAAAAATGGTCAGATCACTTAATGTTGGATCCCAATTTGGTTGTGTATCATCAGCAATACATATCAAAATTGGGAGATTTGAAATAAACAAGCAAATAATTACTTTCAGAATAATATGTTTGATGATAGTATTTCAGTTAGCAGTACCCATAGTATCGCCTGTGATCTCTTTTGCTGACGAGGTGTATAAAATCGGTGCAGAAAGAGCAAAAACAATAAAAATAAGCGCGAAATATCATAATGAACAAAAATCCGCAGTACAAAGCCGTCCACTTTGGAATAACTCACAAAGAATTTTTCTCAAAAACCCCTTGACAAAACTGAGAAAATGATGTATAATAATTAAGTCGTTACGGGAGATAACAAAACGGCGGTATAGCTCAGTTGGCTAGAGCACTTGGTTCATACCCAGGGTGTCACCGGTTCAAATCCAGTTACCGCCACCACTTCTTATCTCCCGTAAATTATGGCCCGTTGGTCAAGAGGTTAAGACGACGCCCTTTCACGGCGTAATCATGGGTTCAATTCCCGTACGGGTCACCAAACTATATGCTCGGAAACAGCGTAATATCGCCGTTCCCGAGTTTTTTATTTTCCGAAAAATCGCTCTTGGGACTTACTTGGGACTTATGCTATCTTCACGCACCGTACCCTGTCTTGATGCAGATGATCTTCGCACGATTGATGTCACTTTCATTACAATTGTCTGCCGTGATAGTCGGCTCGGGGTCTTTCGGCGGAGTAGGCTCGGTGGGCTTGTTGAAGTCAAGCGCGTTGGCGACAGCATCGCAGGCTCTGACCTGGTTCTCTCTGAACATATGACTGTAAAGATTCAAAGTTGTACTTACTTGCGCATGGCCTAAAACTCCAGAGACTGTTGTGGGGTCGATACCTGCACCGATAAGTAAGCTGGTATGCAAGTGTCTGAACTGGTGAATTCCATAGAATGGAAAGTCATGTTCATCGCAAAATTCCTTCAGCCAGCCATAAGGTGATTGAAGATTCATAGGTCGCCCATCCCACTTTGTAAACAGGCGGTCAGTTTCGTTCCACTTGCTGCCGAGTCGCCTG
>NZ_CACWPP010000028.1 GCF_902762735.1 uncultured Ruminococcus sp. | reverse complement strand
TCAGAATTCGTCAGCGGCATCAAGGAACCTGAGCTGATCCAGTACCTGAAGGAACGGCGGCTCTATGTCAACGAAGCTATCATCAATGAGGAGGAAATGCAATATGTGCGCATTATTCGGCTATCTCGACTATGGTCACAAGATCCCGTGGCGTGTGCTGCAAAAGCTGGTGCAGCTCCTTGCCAATGCATCTGAGGTTCGTGGCAGCCACGCCTGCGGCATCGCCTACAATCAGGGGAATCAGCTCACCATCTATAAGCGCCCGAAGCCTGCACACAAGCTGCATCTGCGCATCCCGAAGGGGACAAGCGCCGTGATGGGGCACAACCGCTTTACCACGCAGGGAAGTGAAAAGCAGAATTACAATAACCACCCCTTCCGCGGCACCGCAGGAACGGCATTCGCCCTTGCGCATAACGGTGTTCTCTACAATGACCGCAGTCTGCGCTGGGAAAAGCATCTGCCTGAAACCAGAATCGAAACAGATTCCTATGTTGCTGTTCAACTCCTTGAACAACACGGCAAGCTGGACTTTGACTCGCTCCGGAATATGGCGGAGGATGTGTCAGGAAACTTCGTGTTCACGCTGCTGGATGCAGATGATCGCCTTTGGTTCGTGAAGGGCGATGATCCGCTGTATATCCTGCATTTCCCCGAATTAGGACTGTACATCTATACATCCACTGAGGACATCATGCGCACTGCGCTCTGTAATATGGTGTTTATGAACGTACCACATGAGGTCATTGCCATCGACGAAGGCGAGCTGATGCACATTGATCCGGATGGCACCATTGAACGCAGTACGTTCCGCCCGTCGTACGATATACCCCGGCTCAGATGGTCACTGGAGGATATTTATGGGCTGGAGGATGCTGCGGAGGACGATGACAGCTTTGCGCTGCTTGTGAACATGGCTGGATATTTTGGCATCACGGAGGATGAGGTGCGTTATATGCGGGAAATGGGCTATTCCTATGATGAGATCGAGGAATTTCTGATGGTACCCGGTGCATACGAAACTGCTCTGTTGAACGGAGAGATCTAAAAAGTCTCTGTCTTTGGACGTAAAATTTTACAAATCACCTAACTATTCTATAAATAATAGAAAGGTGGTGATCCCATGAAAACCGAAAATTTGCCGACATTTCAGAACAATGACGAACTGCCGCTGACGATGAATGCACGGGATGTTGCGGGGTATCTCCATATCTCGCTCTCCTGTGCGTATCAGGTCATGAATTCCAACAAATTCCCGGTCATTAAGATCGGAAAACGTCTGATCGTGACGAAGGAGAAATTTCTCGAATGGCTGCGATCCGCAAATGGCGAGATCATTTAATTTTGGAGGTGTATCATGTCAAGGAAAGCAAACAACGAGGGCTCTATCCGCAAGCGTGCCAATGGTACCTGGGAGGGGCGCTACTCCGACGGTGTCAATGCCGATGGGAAACAGATCCAGCGTTCTGTCTATGGTAAGACCAGACAGGAGGTCGCTGACAAGCTTCACACGATCTTTTACCAGAAACAGCAGGGCATTTACGTCACGCCGACAAAGGTCCTGGTGAAGGACTGGCTGATCGACTGGCTGCATAATTATGCCCATATTACGGTCAGACCGTCCACCTACATCAGCTACGAGGGCTATATTTATAACCACATCATTCCCTGCATTGGCGATCTGCCGATCCAGAAGCTGACGCCGCCGCTGGTGCAGAATTTCTACAATGACAGATATCTGAACGGTCGCACTGATGGTAAAGGCGGTCTGAGCAGTAAAACGCTCCACAATATGCACAATATGTTTCATCAGGCGATGGAGCAGGCAAAAAACAACGGGCTCATCATGCAGGATCCAACTGAAAATGTCATCCTGCCAAGATCCCCAAAGAAGGAGATGCGTGTCCTTTCTGTGGAGGAGCAGCTCCGATCATTGAGTGTAACGCATCTGCACAGATCAGGCTTTGCCATCAAGCTTGACCTTGCGACCGGATCGTGCATCGGTGAGCTTTGTGCCTTGAAATGGACGGATCTCAATTACCAGCGCAAGACGATCAAGGTTTCTCGCACCTTACAGCGCATCAAGACCGATCAGCTGGAACGTGAAGAATTGGACGGATCGGAGAGCATGACGATGGTGGTCGAGGGCGATGTCAAGACTAGCAGCGGATTCCGTGAGATTCCCATTCCCGACAAGATCTGGACGGAGCTGATGCTGCATCAACAGGCACAGCAGCAGGAATACCAGACGCTCGGAATCCCTATTCTGCCAGACGGCTATGTGTTTGCCATGCCGTTCGGGACTTGTGTCGAGCCGAGTACCATGCGGGATGCCCTGAATCATCTCCTTGCAGCCGCCGGAATTGAACACGCCAATTTCCACAGCCTGCGTCATACCTTTGCGACACGGGCGATCGAAGCTGGCATCCCGGTCAAAACGCTCAGCGATATTCTGGGACATTCTCAGGTACAGATCACGATGGACTTGTATTGTCACAGCTCGATCGACCATATGCGTGATAGTATGAATGCTCTGATGGGGATGTTTTAACAGCAAAAATGCGGAGCTGACTGCCAGCTCCGATCTTATTTTTTTACGAATCCATGCGATGTTTGATATACTCCTCAACGGAATACACCGGGACCTTGTAGCGGTTTCCGTCCTTGTAGCCCTTGAGCTTCCCTTCCTGCATCAGCTTGTAGAACGTACTCCTGCCGATCTTCAGAATGTCCATGACCTCCTCACGGGTGAGGATCTCCTGCTTTTCATCCATTGTAAGCGCCTCCTTTCTGGATCTATGAGAATGTTGCCAGAAAGGAGGGCGTATTTGAAATCATTTGGATCATTGCGATTTTTAACGTGTTAGCTGACGCTCTGTTGTCTGCTTTTCATTTGGTATTAGTCTGGAATCGAGATTTTTCTTGTTGAATTGGATTGCGTCGGATTTTATGTGATTTCTCAAAATGGTTCAGCATGCTTGTTTCCATGCATAAATCACAATATCACTCTGTATTGTAAGATACAGCTTGAAATAGGGAGCGTTTTGTGATATAATAATGATAGTTATTTCGTTGAAAGCAATTTTCCGGAGCATTTGTGATTTGAGGTTTTGTATATGAGAATACTGACTGAAAGCGAAATCAATCAACTTTGTGCGGAAATGCTCGAAAAATCCGAGCAGCAGTTGATGGAAGCCCAAAACAGAAAAGCGGAACGTTTGGCATCATTTCAGAATATTCAGGAAAAACAGTACCAGGGTTCACTTCAAGCATATCAGCGACAGTTAGCTTACTATGAGCAGGCATTGAAAACGTATGAGGATAACATTGCAAGGGAAGAAGTAGAGTACCCTAAGCGAGTAAAAGCATGGGAAGAGAATGAAGAACTCCGAAAACGACTGCTTGAACAAAGCTACACGCAATCGGTGGCAGCATATGAGCAATCCAAGCAGCAGCATGAAGCTGCTGGGATTCCTTTTCATATGGCTTATCCCAAGAAAATGGAATTCAGACCAACGCCTAAGCCCCATAAGATGGTATTTCATAAGCCTATAGAGCCGATTCCACCACGAAAACCCGAAGAAGATCGTTCCAATGCGGCATCCATCTTTTCAGCTATATTGTCGCCGAAAGTCCTCATGTTTCCCGGTTCGTTTAGTGATCGCGCCCGTCAGCAGCTCCGTAACATCGACTGCTCCACACCCGAAGGAAAAGAAAAAGCAATTCAAATCATTTTCCGCGAGCTTTACCTGAATAAGCGGATCGATATGGAATGCTCACCGGCAGAGGGGCGCGGTGTCTCTCCGGCTTTAGATGGACTGTATGGTGAAAAGTTGACGGTATTTGAGCTGGAACTATGCACATTCGCCGGATTCAAGGGGACGATCCTGCATAATCTGGAAATAGAAGCGGGAAACAGAACCATTCAGATCGATGTGCTTTTCATGACACAAAAGGGTATTTTTGTCATTGAAAGCAAAAATTACTCCGGTAGTATTTCCGGCGCAGAGTATCAGAATAAATGGACCTTACGCACAAAGAGAAAAGATTACCATTTTTACAATCCAATTTCTCAGAATCAAGCACATATCCAGACATTATCCAAAATTGTTCGTGTGCCGAGGTTCTTTTCATTGGTGGCGTTCTCAGAACGTTGTGATCTGGAGTACATCGACATTCACAAACAAGATGTGTTTGTATTCAACCGCTACGCACTCCGGGATGTGGTACATGATATCTTTGAAAATACGCCGGACATTCTGTCTGAATCGGATGTAAATTCCGTTACCAGTATTCTTCGGCAATATTGTGCAGATGACTCCGCCGCGAATCCCAATTACAAAGAAAAGCGGAGCTATTACAGCGCCTATTCAAAGCTTGATGAGCACCCGAACGCATCCTATCAGCACAAGAAACCACATCGTCCTTTTAAGCCCTGTTTCCCTGCATACGATGATGACTATGATGATTTTGATGATTACGACGATGATGAGGAATTCGATGATTACGATGATTGACACCAAGCATAAGGTTTGATGCGCTGACATTGTCTATCCAACAAACAAACCGAAAGGAGTATCCCCATGACGCTACTTTTAGAAGGACTGGTGATGGCATTTTGGCTGCTGCTCATCTGCGTGGTCGGCATTGCAAACGGTCCTGTCGGTCTGGTTGTTTTCTACGAGCAGGACGTACAGGACAGAGTCGTGGAGCTTGGATCGACAACCAAAGAAAAGATTCAGAAAACGGCGACGATCACAAGAGCCTTGCTATTGATTCCAATGCTCACGGTCGTGCCGGCAATTGAGATCGCTAAGGCTCAGGGCAAGTATACGGAGCGGAAGCCTATCGAGATCGACTGGACGAGGTTCGGGCAGCTCTATGGGGAATGGAAAGCGAAGAACATCACAGGCAGGGACTTTATGCGGAGAATGGGCTTGTCAGCTAATACATTTTACCGCCGTGTCAGGGAATATGAAGCCACTCACGGCATTGCCGAGCCTACCTCTGCTTGACAGCCCCCTCAGACGAACGGAAATACCCCTCAGAGCCGTCCGAGCTTGCGGAGCGGAAACTAACCGCCTGAAAAGAAAAGACCTGAGAAGTGCTTGTGTGAGCAGATCTCAGGTCTTTGTGAGTTATTCAGTTCCAAAAGGTTATGCCGTCATTGTGGCGCGCGCCATAATTCCGATATAGACTTGTATGGAACGGATCACAGGTGTTCCAATAGACTACAGTCTTATGGTAATATCACAGACCACTATCTTAGGAATACAGTATGATCACGCAGTAACACTAAACTTGCTGCCCGGCTCACCAAGAAAAAGCACCTTGCCGCCCTTTGGCATGGGTATCACATTGCCTGCGTCCTTGACGTGGGAAGTATATATCGGCTCATCGAATTTGTTGAACACGATAACAGCACTATTTTCGGGTCTTGTAACGGTAACGGGAGTGTTGGCGATGCTGTCGGAAACATTGTACCACGCCGCATTGTCTGTAAGCTCCACCGACTTAACAGATGCATCAAACATGGGTATATCCTCCGCTAAGATATATTCCGTCCCGAAAGAAGTTTTTATCGTCACCCTGCCGTTTTCATCTGTATCAAGCGTGATATCAAGAAGATCTCTGCTCGATGAGGAGGGGATATTCTTCGGCGAGACAAGATGTTTGCTGTCGGATATTTTCAGCAGGCGATCAGCGCCATTGCCATTCAGAAAAGCATACCCTTTCATTTCGTCCACAACACGAAACCGTGCGATAGCGGCACCCTCGTAATTGCTCGATGAATACTTATCTCCCACAAGGAGGAACTTCTTCCCGTCAAGTGCCTTAATGCTGTTCAGAACGTCCTCTCCGACATTGTTCTCCTCTATCATCTGTCCCCCATAGGTCTTAACATCAAATGAACCAAGTTCGGGATAGTACAGTCCGCCCGATATTTTCATAAATGTTCCGTCAGCGTTCTTTTCAAAGGACAGACGGCTGCTCCCGCCCGCCTGCAGGCGCTTGTCAAAGCCTCCGGACATACCTGTAGCGGTTTCCTCCACCTCATAGGCAAGCTCCGCAAGATCGCCGTCTGCGGTATAGATGTAGTCGGTGTATGTGGTCTTGCGTGAGGATATCTTTTCCATGTGGAGATACTTGTTTTCGGGAAATGTCACTTTGCAAAGCATATCGCCCTGCCCCATGCTATTCATGATATACATACCCTCATAGTCCTTGTATTCGTCGGGTATTTCGTCAAGTATCGTACATTTGGGCAATTCTTCCTCTGCAACGCTGATACCCTTTTCCTGCAAGCAAACGTCCATGAGTGCCTGTGCTACAAGACCATTATAGGTACTGCTGCCGCCGTTTGAAAGCACCGCAACGCTTACCTTTTCATCGGGTGCTGTCAGGAGAAAAGCGTGATCCATCGTCACATCGCCGCCCTTGCCGACTACCTTGACGCCGTTTTGCTTGTAGCGGAGCATTTCGGCATAGTCCCAGCCAAGACCGTTATCATCGCTGTATTCGTTATCGTTGTGGCGTGTCGCCATTTCTGATTTGGCATTGTCGGAGATCAGCGTTTCATCGCCTGTGAAGAAAGCCGCACCGAACTTTGCCGTATCGGAAGCCGTTGCATAGATGCCGCCGTCACCGATCGTCACACAATAGCTTGTATCAAGCGGCAGACCGCCTGCCGAGAATGACGGCACGAGCTTATCATTGCGGTACATATCTATGGGAGTTCCCGTGTCGGTCACGCCGATCTTATCCGATATATTCTCCCTTACATAGTCGGTGTAAGTCATGCCTGTTACGTTCTCGACGATCAGTTCCAGCAGATCAAAACCGTCATTGCAGTACGCCGCATATTTTCCGGGGTCGGCTTTCAGGCGCTGAGAAGCAAGGTTTTCAAGCAGATGGTCGTGATCATAAGTATCATTGTCGTCATACAGATCGCTGTTGACCCTTGTCGAACCCATGATCCCCGAGGTGTGATCCATGAGCATACGCACGGTAATATCCTTATATCTTTCGTCTGCCATTGTGAAGTTGGGGATATATTCGGTGATAGGCGTATCAAGTCCTACCTTTCCCTCGTCCACAAGCTGCATGACTGCCGCAGTGGAGTATATCTTGCTGACAGAACCGACACAGTAGATATACTCGCCGTCATCTGTGTTATTTTCCGCAGATACAGTCTTAACTGCTGTATCTGTATTGTCTGTTTTTAAAGGTTTATCCGCCGCTGTACTTCCGCAACCTGTCAGCATGAGGAATGCCGTTAATGCAGCGATATTCTTTATATGTTTCATAAGCTCCCCCCTCTTATTCGGTCATAAGCTCTGTTACGGAGATCGCCTTGATCTTGCCTGCGCTGATGTAAGTCACCGCATAGCAGAACGCCACCAGTATCACATCTGCGATGATCGTCAGCGGTATGTTCAGCTCACCCACAACACCAAATGCCATGAGCCAGAACGCACTGTAAACGTACTTTGCCGCAAATGACGCTATGATCACGGAAACGATCGTTACGGGCATGGTTTTCAGTGCGATCTGTTTCATCAGGTCTTTCGAGGTATAGCCCATACCCTTCATGATACCAAGTTTTTTGCGCTGCCGCTTCACGTTCGATGATGCGATCAGTCCCAGGATGACGGCTACAACTGCGGAAAGCACGATCATTGCACCGATAGTGCCGTATTCCGACACCGCAGAAACATTCGTCAATTCCTGTTCCGCCAGTGTCATGAGCGAGGAAACGTCCTTGACGATAAGATGCCTGCTGTTTCCTGTGATGACCTGTCCGTCAACAACTACCGCATAGTCGATATTCGTCACGCCGTACTGTGAGGTCAGCAGAGCCAGCTTTTCATCTGCCACCGCTCGAATACGCTCTTCAAGCGAGCCGTCTGCATCACCTGCATTCATGCTGTCCTTTGCAGAAGTGCCGAACTTTTCGTTCAGCTTTTCCTCAAACTGTTCCATCGTCACGCCGTCCTGAAGATATACCGAAATGATATTCGGGCGCACATCGGGGCAGACACGTTGGTAGCCTTCTGAGGTCATATACAGCATTGTTCCGCTGTTCATCAGTGATGTAGTCATACCCGTTACAATAAACTTTGTTTCTGTTCCATTGCCCTTGATAACGATACTGTCACCAATATCGGTGCCCTCATATTCTTTTCTCCGGGTCGTTATCATGATCTCATTTTCATGTTCGGGATATCTGCCGTCTATGAGTTTTATGTTTTCAGCGTCATGATAATGATCGAATACAACTGTAGCGCCCGGATATTCCGAATCTCTGACGGAAAGCCACTTTTGCTGATAGTTCACAAGAGCTTTTCTTACTTCGGGCATTTCGGCTATCTCGTTTCTGACCGCATAAGGGTCAACGCCGTTCAGCAGCTCGACCTCTGTCACAATGTCACAGCCTGTCATTGACATGAGCCCGCCTGTGCCGTGCCCGAAGAACTCCGCACCTGTCACGCAGAAAAGAATCGCCGTGCCTGCCGCGATGATGCAGACCGCTGTCCCGACCGCAGACTTCATATCGCCGAGAAAGCTCTTCATCGCAAGTGTGACATTGATATTTCCCTTCGCCTTTTCCAGCGGCAGGATGTTCCTGCCGAAGTGATGTGTGCGTATGCCCTTTCTGAATGCCACAACAGGCGGATATTTCTTGACTTTTGCTGCCTTTAAAAGCGCAAACACAGTAACAAGCACCACCACGATAAAGCCGGAAAGAAGTATCATACCGCCCTCTGTTTTCACGGTCACGGGTCTGCCGATCAGCTTCTGAATACCAATGTTCATCAGAGGGCTTACGACAAATGTCCCGATAGTGCCGAGAACAGCACCGATACCGCTGGTCATCACATATTCATATACATAGGAAAGGGAAATTTCACGGGAACGGTAGCCCAGTGCTTCGAGAACGCCGATCTGCTGCATCTGATCTTCGATGTCGTTTGTGATGCGGTGCATGATCATCAGCACCGCCGAAAGCATGGTGATCGCTGAGAAAAACGCAAGGAAATACATGAACATATTGATGAACTGCAAGGAGTTTGACTTTTCATTTCGTGTGCTATTATATGTAGAATAAGGATTCAGATCCTCGCCGCTGAGTTTCTCGCAGCTTTCGATAAAAATATCTTCATGAAATCCTGTATTTGCGGAGTTGAACCACAGGGTAGTATAAGCCCCGTAAACACCGTCGTCAAGTATCAGCTTGAAAAGCTCATAGTCGTTATCGGATATGACCATTTTATAGCCGATGCCCGAATCGTTATAAAGTCCTGTCTTGTAAAAGCCGGCAATGGTGAACGGATAGTCTCTGCCATTTTTGCAGACTGTCAGTGTATCGCCAGCCTGGACCCCTTCGCCGATCGAGAAATACATGGGAAGCCAGATCGGGTGTTCGAGCTCTTCTACCTCTTCATCTGTGAGTTTATCGGTCTTTACAAAGTCCTCGATCCTCCGCTCGTTTTTCTCGGTCACGAAATAAGACTCATAGGTGCGGTCTTCGCCGTCATTCTTTTTGTGATCAAGCGCCGAAACGTATATTGCTTCCGCTTCCGTGATGTCGGTAATACCATAGTCATCTTCAAGAAGATCGCGGTACTCGTCACGGAATTTATCCTTTCTTATCATAACGCAGGTGTCCTTTGAGCCTGCCTGTGCGAAGCTGTCATCATAAGCCTTGTTCGCCTTTGAGATGTTCGCCGCAAATACACTGAGCATGAGGGCGGTCATCATCGTGAGAAAGACGATGGCGGCCGCTTCCTTTTTGTTCTTTTTCAGCTTGAAAAGCGATAAACGAAGGATATTCATATCATCACCCCTTACCAGCCCATTTCTTCAAGGAACGCTGTCAGTCCGGCACGGCGCTCTGTTTTGTCGTCCTCGCCGTAGGGCTTCATGTGGTAGTCACCCACAACACCGCCGTCACGCAGATACAGCACTCTTGTGCCACGCAGAGCGGTTTTGAGATCATGGGTCACCATGACGATGCTCTGACCGTTTATGTGAATTTCCGTGAAGATGTCCAGCACATCACGGGAAGATGCGGAGTTGAGCGCACCAGTCGGCTCGTCGGCAAAGAGTATCTTCGGATCGTTGATGATCGCTCTCACGATGCCCACACGCTGCGCCTCGCCGCCCGAGAGCTGATTTGGGTACTTCTTCCAGTCCTCCTCATTCAGCCCGACTTTTTTCAGCAAGGTTTTAGCCTTATTCACAAGTTCGGGAGTATTCTTCTGCACGATGAGCGCCCCTGTCAGCACATTGTCAAGCACCGTCTGGTCATCAAGCAGATACACGCTCTGAAAAACAAACCCGCAGTTGCCCCGGCGAAACTGTGCAAGCTGATCGTTGGAGTAGTCTTGGATCTGCGTGTCCCCGAAATAGACCTTGCCGAGTGTAGGCTTGTCCATTCCCGACAGCGCATACAGAAGCGTTGATTTTCCCGAACCCGACGAACCCATGATGACCGTGAAGTCACCCTCGGTAATGTCAAGGTCAAGATTTTTGATAACGTGCTGCTGTGTGCCGCCGTTGGAAAATGTTTTACAGAGTTTTTCTGTTCTTAAAATAGAAGAAGCCATATATAACATCCTTTCTTGCAGTCTTTTCTGCTGTTCTAAGGATATTATACATGACTTCCAAAAGATCTTCCATAGATCTTTCTTGTAAAAATCTTGTATTTTTCTTAAATGGGTCAGCTAAGGGGTATGATCAGCGTGATCGCAAGTCCGCCGTCGCTTTCAGCAGTCAGGTCGCCGTTCATCTTTTTCATGAGCATTTTGGCGATATACAGCCCCAGACCATTGCCGTCCGTGCCGCTGTCAGCCCACGCTTTGCCGCGATAGAATTTGTTTGTGATAAGCTCTATCTCATCGGACGGAACGCCCTGCCCGTGATCCTGTATACGCATTTCAAGGAATCCGTCAGACAGCGAAAAGACTATGTTTATCGGGGTATCGGCATACTTGTAAGAATTTGAGATGATATTCCCGATGACCTGCGCCATACGTTTTCTGTCGATGCTGACAATGACCTGCGGCAGTTCACCTATGACTGCATAATGCTTATCATCGCAACTTTTCACGATCTCGGCAAGCACGCCCGAATTTTCGTCACGGCAGTTTACCTTGAACTCGCCGAGATCATCAAGTGTCGAAGTAAACAGATCGCTCACCAGTGCGTTGATCTGCTCCGATCTTTGTAGAATACCGTCCACGCCCTCGTTCATGCTGTTGATCTCGTCCCTGCTGAAAACAATGTCCATATCGGCATTTTCAGCCTTGACAGAGAACCGCATCTGCAAAAGCTCCGCTGCCAGCTTTATCCCCGTGACGGGAGTTTTCAGGTCATGGCTCAGCGATGCCACAAGCTCACGCTCTTTCTTCTGCAATTCCAGTTCACGCTGTTTTGATGCGGACAGCTCCTCACGCATGATGTCAAAGCTCTCGGAGAATGCGCCGAACAGGTTGTCCCTGTCCATTGCAAGCGGCTCGTCGAACCTGCCCTCTGCAACTTTGCCTGCGAAGTCCTGCATTTTCCGGAACGGTGTGATAATGTTTCCATTCAGGTATATCCCGAAGCCTATCATTCCGAGAAGAATCAACAGACTGCCGATGCTCATTCCTGCAATAAAACGCAGGCGGAGCATTCTGTATCCGTCAAGTCCGTCATCTATCATAATGACACAGCCCCATATACCGCTGTCATCTTTCAGATATTGATATGGGTAGCGTTTTTGTATCGCTGTTTCCACCGTCAGCTTATCATTCACGGGAGCATTGGAATACAGCACATTGTCGGTCATATCCAAAATGACAAAGCTGCCGTCATATCCCATATTGCCGAGCGTATCAAGCTCTGTCCGATGTGTTTCGGCAGTCCTTGCAATATCATTGAGTGCAGTTATCGTCTGCCGTGAGGTATCCTGCGTGACAGTTTTTGAAGTCAGAACAGCAAACAGAATGATGCTAACAAGAAATATCACCGCCGTCAGAACAGTGATCCTGATATAGCTTTTCATGTGCTGTCACCGCACATGATAGCGTCCTGCTCCACAACATAGCCCACGCCCCACACTGTCTTGATAATCGTGGGATTTTTCACATCAGGCTCGATCTTTTCCCGGATATGACGGATATGCACGGAGATCGTTCCGTCACCCGTGTATTCGTCCTCCCACACGTTTTTGAGCAGTTCTTCCTTTGTCACGACCCTGCCTGCGTTTTCAAGCAAGTAGGTGAGGAGCTTGTATTCCATAGCCCTGAATTCTTCCTGTCTGTCGTTAATGATCAGCTTGTGCATGGAGGTATCAAGATAGACACCCTCACGGAAATAGATCCTGCCCTCATCTGTCTGAACCGTCTTTCCCTGCGTACCTGCCGCCGCAAGCTGTGCCGCTTCCTTTGCCTTTTCGTATCTGCCAAGTATCGCCTTGACCTTTGCAAAGAGAACGCCAAGCGTATAGGGCTTTTTGATGTAATCATCGCCGCCGATATTGAGCGCTATTATCACATCATCATCGCTTGTGCGAGCGCTGATGAAAAGTATGGGCATATCATAGCTTTCACGAATTTGCCTGCACAGGTCAAAGCCCGACCTGTCACCGAGATTGATGTCGAGCAGCAGAAGTGATATCTCATGTGCATCAAGGAACTCCATCGCCGCATCATAGCTTGTGACATAGGCGGTTTTCAAGCCTAAGATATTGAAATATTCCGCTGTCGAGCGTGCGATCAGTTCATCATCGTCTATCATTAAAACTTTGTATTCTGTGTCGTTCATATCTGCCTCCTGTCCGAAACATCTGCTTGCACTATTATTGATTCTTCATCAAGTTTATGAAACTCATCTATTCTGAGTTCGCGCTTCAATTCTTCTTCTGTCGGGAGGTATGTGAAATACTTTGAAGCGAATATCTGGTCGTTGCCCTCCGGCAAGGTATATTTTACAACAGCATCATTCTTCTCCGCACACAGCACGATACCAATTGCCGAATTTACAGCAGTATACACTCTGTTCTGCGCTGTTATAACAAAAGAACGTATGGAAGTATAGATCTCTTCCGAATTGCTCTCCGCTTTTATAATTCCGTTATCCATAGGTATCGACCTCTTTTCTGATGCTATTACATATTATACCATACCGCACCTCGTTTTTCAAGGGATCTATCGGCAGGATCGTAAAAATAAAGCTTCGCAGAAGAAAACTGAATAGGCATCTGAAAAGAAAAAAACAGGGCTATGCCTTCCGTATACGGTCACGGAGGACATAGCCCTTTCCTTATGCTGTGATCATATCAGTCCTGAACCTCCTGCATCATATTAGCCCCGTCCTTGAAGCCGACCTTGTAGGTAGCTCTCATCTCAGCAGAGGCAGTCTCGCTCACGCAGTCCAGTATCCTGCGATAAACAACGATCTGCTCCTCACTCAGCGAATCTTCAAAGGGGATACAGAGCTTGCCCCACTCGTCAAAGAACTCGGCGGAGTGTATCTCGCCCTGTCTGTAACCCAACATCGCATCGATCATTTGTATCTGTCCTTTCGGTTTTATAGTGTAAAACCAACCGTCCAAACATAACCCAAATAGTCGTTGCTAAGGTGTTGCCTACGGCACAACCTTGTACAATATGCTGCGATGTTTCAATTCACCCAATTACACGGTTTACGTTCGAATCGCTGTCCGTTACTTCGTGCAACAATAAAATCACACAAGATCACATAAAAAAGCCTTCGCAACCCCCGAAGCTGCGTCACTTCAGAATCCAATAAGGGTACAGTAAGGGTATGCCGGTTTATTTTCAAGTTGCACGGCAAAAATCAAAGCCCATGTTTATCGCTAAACATGGGCTTAATTCAGGATTGCGGGAGCCGGATTTGAACCGACGACCCTAAACTTCACTTAACGAAACGATCCTCACCAAAGTCACCAATAAAGCGGTAATAGATCTTGATCTTCTGAGAAAAGCCGCCGTTTTCGTCCGGGACGCGGTCGCTCACCACGATCTTGTCGATCATCCGGTTCAAAAGCTCCGCATCCAGCTCACGGATCTCCGCATATTCCCGGATGGTCTCCAGAAACCGGGAGACATTCTGCTCCGCCTCCGACTGCTCACCGAGCTGTTGCTGCAGCTGAGCGGATCTCGCCTCCAGCTGATTCTGCTCTGTCTCGCACTTTTCCGCCATTTCCCGGAACTTTTTGTCCGAAATGATGCCCTCCAGACGGTCATCATACAGCTTGTCGAACTTCGCATCCAGCTTGCTCAACCGCTTGCTGACATCGTCCATCTCCCGGCGCATCTGCATCTGTTTCCGGTCGTCCACTGTTCCCAGCTTTTTCATGACCTTTCTCACAAATGCGTCCTCGTCACGATGCACAGTCTTCAGCTTCGACCGGAGATCTGCCAGCACGACCTGGTACAGAAGATCGTAGCGGAGGTAGTGGAATGTGCAGGCTTCCTTGCCTTTTCTCTTGTAGGTGTTGCAGGCGAAATAATTCTTGTGTCCGCTGGAATTTGCAAGTGTCAGCGCCTTGCCGCAGCAGTCGCATTTGACAAGCCCTGCGAACATATTCACCTGTCCTGTTTTGCCGGTTCTCTTGCGTGCGCCAAGCCGTGCATGGGCATCCTCCCAGAGCTGTTCGCTGACAAGCGGTTCGTGCGTATGCTTCACAACGATCCACTTTTCTTCGGGAACGCGGATCACGCGCTTGCTCTTGATGGACACCGTTCTGCGTTTGCCGTTGACCATGTGACCGAGGTAGACCTGATTCTCCAGAATGACCCGTACTGACAGCAAATTCCAGTCGTATGGGTCTTTTTCGTATGGCTTTCCTTCAAGTCCGGCACGGTAGGCAGAGGGCGTGAGGACCTTTCTCCTGCACAGCTCCTTCGCCATCTTGTTGTAGCCGTATCCCTGATAGGCAGCCATCTCAAAGATCTCCAAAACGATCGGCGCAGTCTCCGGATCGGGTTCGAGGACATGCTTGTCCGCCGCCGATCTCCGATAGCCATACGGGGCAAATGTGCCGATGAACTCCCCGTGCTCCGCCTTGGTCTTGAACGCCTGACGGGTCTTGCGGGACACATCCAAGGGGAAGAAGTCATTGAACAGATTCTTCATCGGGAGCATCAGATCCAAGTCCATGTTCTCTTTGTCCGTATCCACATCATCCCCGATGGCGATGAAGCGGATGCCGGTCTCCGGGAACACCTTCTCGATCAGATTCCCCGTCTCGATGTAGTTTCTGCCCAGCCTGCTCAGATCTTTTACCACGATCATGTTAATGGTACCACTTTTCATGTCCGCCATCATGCGTTTGAACTCCGGGCGGTCATAATTCGTGCCGCTCCAGCCGTCGTCGCAATAGAAGTCGTAGATGCCATATCCATGCGCCGTGCAATAGTCCGAGAGGATCTTCTTCTGTGTCTCGATGGAAACGCTCTCCCCGCTGCGGTCATCATCCCGGCTCAGTCTGCAATATAGACCAGCCATGTATCTGTTCTGCTCAAAGCTCATAGTTTCGTCCTTTCTGAGCAGTACAGCTGACTACATTTTTATTATAGCATGATCCTTCTGTATTGTCAATGCAGTTGGATCGGTTTTTATGCGGCGTGGTCAGCTGTATCGTGTTCCTTGATCTGTTCTGCAACATAGTCTGTCATGATCTCGTCCATCGGGATCTCACCGAATGCAGATTCCACCATGAAGCAGATATCTCCTATACAAATTTTTGTCTGCGATTCACTGATATATGTAATTTCAAGGTTTGTTTCCTTCATAGCTGTCTGCTCCTCTCTGCCTTATTCCATCATACTTCTAAGGCTCCTATATGCCTCTGCTGCGGACATGCCATATCTTCCGGCACCAGACTTTGCCGCACGAAGTGTGATTCTGACCGACCACTTGACAACACCTTTGCACACTGTTTCCAGAGGTTCAAAGCGTTTGATCGTGCTTGCCAGTACAGCATCCTCCGCAAGGATCACATCATACCATGCATAGATCTCATCTGTAACAGACTGCAGATCCCAGTTGTCAAGAGACAATTCAGCGGTCAGCTGAATGTCATTCTCTCTTCGCTTTTCCTGCTCTGTCACTGCAGCCAGTACGCAAGTGGAGCCCTTAAATCTCATATCCATAATATATCCCTTCCCTTTCTGTTTTCTCGATCTCTTCTACAATTCTGTCACGCCGTTCCTGTGTCTCTGCATCCAGACCGAGCATCATATTCTGCATTGTTTCATTCATGGGGTTTTCTTCTTCGGGGATATCCCCTGTCAATTCGTGTATCAGATAACCATTCTCGATTTTCAATCCATGAATTTTAGCATTTGCATGATCGATATATGTATCTTTTGTATTCAGCAAAAGCCGATTCTCTTTCAATTCTTCCCTCAAATTCGCTATCTCTTTTGCTTGTGCAACAATAGGTGCATATTGCTCGTCCCATACTTTCTGTGCCCGTACTGCATCTTCGTAGGGAACGACCACTTCCGCATGATATGCTTCTTGCTGCTCCTTCCTGCCGCTGCTAAAGCCGCGCTTGTAATCTGATAACGGATGATAATATGACCACGAAGCAAGATCCTTCTTTTCCGGCAATGCGGGACGGGGCGGAATGTTTTCAGCAGCAATTGTGCTGACACGGGCATCCCGTTCTGCTTCTGCCCTGGCACATTCTCTGCGGGCTTTCTCAGCGTTCCTGGTGTCGTTCTCAATGTTCCGTGTCAGATCGTCATGCTGCTCCTGCAAAGCCTGTACGGAGCCTGCAAGCTTCTCCTGCGCAGTTGTCTGCTCCGCGATCTCTGCGGCGAGTGCTTCCGCTTGTCTCTCAGATTCTGTGATCAACCTATTCTTTTCTTCGATCTCTATATTCTGCTGTTTCAGTTTTGATTCGTTTTCTTTCATCAGTTGTTCATCCTCGGCACGTTTCTGGTGATTGGTCTTGTGCTTGGCTTTACTGCCCTTTTCTCCGCGCCCAAGGTCGTACTTTACACCAATTTTCGCGTGGAAATCATCCTGCATCAAAGAATAGCTGTTTTTGCCCCCACGCTGCTGCCAGAATTCTGTTCGGTTGACCGTCGGCTGTTTCTTGGTTTCGTAAATGATCTTGCCATGATCATCCCGCGCCTGAATGGGGCTGCCGTTCTCATTCCTCTTGACTTTTCCATTTTCATCCTTTTCGTACACTTTAACTTTAACAGTCTCCACAATGGGAACATAGTCGATCTGCAAGTGCGGCGTTTTCTCATCGTAATGCACCTTTGCTCCGAGAATATTGACATCTGTCCCCTTGTAACCGATCTTTTCGATCGCCCATTTGTAGGCATCCGCAAAAAACTGCTCCACCGCCTCCGGCGCAGGTTCTCCTCGCTTCCAGCCAAGCCCCTCAAAAAATGCTGTGTCAGACGTGATGATCATACCCTCAAATGCGCAAACACCTTTCTTATTATTGAATGTTGCTCCGGTTGCTTCCAGAATATTACTGAACCGTGTAAACCAGTTCGGATCGTCAGTGGGTTTGTGCATATCCGGGTTCAGGTGTGTCAGGCTGCTGTCAATGTCAGGATTCCGCAGATCGATCCCGGGGGTACGTTCCAGCTCGTTCCCGATGTTCTGCAGCGACCCTCTGCTAAACTTCTCGACGCGGACTACCTGCGTACTCATTTGCTCATCTCCTTTCTGTCGATGGTTCTCGAGGGGGCGGCACCTTTGTAGGTGTATCTCACTAGCCTACACGGTAGGCAGTTCGCGCTCCGCGGGCAAGGGGCACATCCCCTTGACCCCTTCCAGTGGAGCCTTCTGACCCCCTTCATGATAATAGTGTGTTTTTGATTAGATTTTTGAGAATGGTACCTTTTCCTGTTCATTTTCGGTGAATGTCGATAAAACGTTGATATATCGGCGCTTTTTCGCAATGCGTGTCGACAGCATCGGAATGCACAAAAATCAAGCGGATAATTTGTACAGTTTGCCAAACTGCTTGGCGTAGTGCTCTTTTCCTCTGAAAAAACAAAAAATGGCACAGGGGCTCCGTGCCAAAAATGAACTACTGAAAAGAAAAAGCCCTCAGAAACGCTGACAGAGCATTTCTGAGGGCTTGCGGTCATTCGCTATGCGATCCTCTCTATTGCGGGGATCACGTTTGCTCCCCCTCCCTATCGTGAGACTTCCCCCTCACCATATCATCGACCAACTTCTCGAGCCGGCAGATGGTCTGCATGAGGGGTTCCTCGATCTTCTCGACACGCATACCGTGAATGATTCCTGTGATGCTCGCCGCATCCGGATGGATCTGCGGCGCATGTTCCAGAAACGCCTGATAGGTGACCGCAGCCGCAAGCTGCTGCGCGATCTGCTCCGGTGTGTATCCGGTGAACCAGCAGATGACGGCATCCACCTCCTGTCGGGTATGGCCGCGGCGCAAGGCCTTCTCTACCAGCTCATGATAGGCTTTATGCAGGGAAATGTCGTAGATGCTGTCCTTTTGAGAAACACGCTCACCGCTGCTCCCGGCAGCACTGCCTGTGGATCTTCGGTATTCGCCGGGTGTCATCCCCACTTCTTTCTGAAAATGTCTGTTGAAATTGGCAAGACTTGGGTAACCACATCTCACAGCGATCTCAGTGATGCTTTCCGTGCTGTGCTGCAGCAGTTCACAGACCGCCTCGATCCGGACATGATGCACATACGCAAGCGCCGGCATCCCGAAGGTCTTGCGGAACACACACATGAAATAGCTTTTGCTCAGATGGACGGTCTGTGCGAGCATCTCGACGGTGAGCGGTTGCGTATAATGCTCCTGGATATAGTCGATGGCCGGCGCAAGAATCCCCTCTGCATCGGCGCTATGCCTGCCTTTTTCGTGGATGCTGCCGCTGTCAAGGAGCAGATAGAACAGCTCCATCAGTGAAGCACGAAGCAAAAGCTCATTCTGCAAGGTGGGGAACTGCACACAGGAGATCACATGGTCTGCACATCGTTTCAGCTCCTCATAATAGGGATGCGCCGGTGTGATGAGCGGATCGAGCACCATCTTCCCGGAGATGAGCGGCAGCCATATCTCCTGATACGCCCGGTCTTCGATGCCGCCTGTCACGAGACGAGGGTCGAACAGCGCGATGTGGTAGGCGACCCGCTCGTCATGGATCGTTTCGGCGCCATGGAGCACATCCGGCTGCACCAAGACCAGGTCACCTGCTTTTGCTGTAAAAGTGCGGTCGCCCGTCTGGAATCGGCACTGTCCTTCTGCAAAAACGTACAGCTCAAATTCGGGGTGACAGTGGATCCCGATCGAGGGATAGTATTCCGGCATCACACCATAAAGGAAGCTATAGGGAACGAGCAGTGTGCTGTGCTGCTTCTGTTCACGGAACGCTTTGTGAGACATTGACGCCCTCCTAAAAAGTAGTATCGTACCAGATTCAGATAGAAATATACTTGTAAAAAGTAGTATTTGATAGTATAATAATAGCACAGAGCAGTCCAAATGTCAACTGTCAAAAAGGAGGAAGCGTATGAAGCAACAGATCATTGCAGCCGCGGCGGCGGTCAGCATGGCGTTACAATGTGTACCTGTCACCGGCTCTGCGGAAACGATCGGCGTATATGAAGCGGAGGATGCCGCAATGTCGGGCACCATGAGCATCATCGAGGAAGCAGGGCGGTCCGGCGGAAAAGCCGCAGGCAACTTTGCGGAGGACACAGATTCGCTGACGTTTACGGTGGATATCCCGACGGATGGGACCTATGACATCGTCATCAACTCCAAGGGGTTCGGCGGCGTCAAGACCAACAACATCGTGATCGACGGTGACTTTGCTGGGACCTTCGACAGCACCGCCGATACTTATTCCGATTCACTGATGCGAAGCGTTCTGCTGACTGCCGGGACACATCAGGTCGCGATCACAAAGTCATGGGGGTGGATCGCAGTCGACTGCATCAAGATCGAGGCGGCAGAGGCGATACCACAGTCAGCCTATGCGGTGGACGATACCCTGATCGACCCGGATGCGAATGTCGAGACAAGAGTGCTGTTTTCCTACCTCTGCGACAGATACGGCGAGCAGGTGCTTGCGGGACAATTCGCAGACCGGGGACTGGACAGTGATGAATTCCGTGCGATCAAGGATGTGACCGGGAAAACACCTGCCATCCTTGGCCTTGACATGATGGATCTTACGCCCTCCCGTGTGGCACTGGGTACCGGCTCTGACGCTGTCGAGCGTGCGATCGAGTTCCACAATGCCGGCGGGATCGTGACTTTCTGCTGGCACTGGAACGCCCCGACCGCTTACCTGAAAGAGGGTACCGAGGAAAACGGCTCTCCACGGTGGTGGGGCGGTTTCTACACACGGAATACCGACTTTGACATCGCAAAGGTCATGGACGGCAGCGATCCGGAGGGGAAGGCGCTCATTGATGCGGATATTGCCGGCATCGCACAGCAGCTCCTCCGCTTGCAGGAGGCGGGCGTGCCGATCCTCTGGAGGCCGCTCCACGAGGCATCCGGCGGCTGGTTCTGGTGGGGCGCAAAGGGCGCTGAGCCGTACAAGGCACTCTACAAATATCTCTACGATCAGCTCACAAATGTCTATGGCTGCCACAACCTGATATGGGTGTGGAACGGTCAGTCTGCTGACTGGTATCCTGGTGATGAGTACGTTGACATCATCGGCGAGGATATTTACGTCGACAAGCATTCCTATACCGCTCATGCAGCGAAATTTTCTGAAATACTGGACTATTCCGGCGGGAAGAAGATCATTGCGCTGACCGAGAACGGCACTATTTTTGACATTGACAACGTCATGGCTTCCGGGGCAAAATGGGCTTGCTTCACCACCTGGAACGGCGGTTTCATTACAGCGAACGGTCGGTTCTCAGATGAACATACCGAGGCTGAGATCCTGAAAAAGGACTATCTGAGCGAGTACGTCATCACGCTGGACGAGCTGCCCGACTGGGAAAGCCTGAAAGCTGCATATACGCCGGAGACCGTTGCCGGTGATGTAAATAAAGACGGCGTTTTCGATGTTTCTGACATCGTACTGCTGCAAAAATGGCTCCTTGCCGTACCGGATACACATCTGGCGGACTGGAAGGCGGCTGACCTGTATCAGGATGACAGACTCGATGTATTCGACCTCTGCATGATGAAGCGTAAGCTGATAAATGCCTGAGCTCACTATCCGCATATCCAGAGCGTAATTGATGAGGTGTATCCATCATAACGGTGGGGTAGATCAAAGCCCTCCGCAAGAGCGATCTTGCGGAGGGCTTGTTGCTTTCGGCTTCTGATCCAAATGGCACATTTCCGGCATCATGCCCGGTGTGACACAGAAAGAGAACAGATCCCTTTTGACAAAAACACAGCCTGCCTTACAAGTTCCCCTGTAAGGCAGGCTGTGCTGTCGTTTTCAGCTGTACCGCCCGGTCAATGTTTCGTTATCTTTCGCTTACGTTGTTTCGCAAGGATGGGTCTACGACCTTCGGGTTATGAGCAACTCAAACGAATTCTCATTTTCTTAGGAATATAGACCTAAAACGCTACTCTGCAACCCTATCCGCCGACGTGGTGACGACGGTGTCAAAACATCCCTTAAAATATTACTCAACCATTTCAGCTTCAGTCTACGAAAGGAACTTCGTACACTTAATGTCCTCAAGTGTTCAAATTTTTCGCAATCCGCAGTCGCTCAATATTTTTTTCATTGGCTCGTGAATAGAAAGTGATGGATTTTTGGTATAAAACTGATATCCATTATATTTCGACAATTTCACACTATTTTCTTCCAGAATACAAATCATTCTATCTGCACGTTTAATTGCATCATTTACATCGTTCAAAGATAACTGTCCCAAACACTTTTGAAATACATCTTTCTCTTTGTAATCACTTAACCGTGTGCAGCTCAATTGATAAGTACTATTCATTATGGGAAGATACTGATCAACCCTATTAAAACTCCTACTACAATCCTTCTTATGCAAAATCATCCAAAGTTCAAATGAAAGATTGCAATACCCCAATTTATAACTAATATTCTTTTGCTTCTCCGCTTTTTTCATTTTTTCCAAAGTGGATTCAAACAAATGTTGAGCATCCTGATTTGAAGCCATACTTCCCTCATAATCAAACAAATGCCAAACTTCCGTTTTGCCTAAGATTTGAAGTGACTTCACAAAGCGCATTGGATCTTTAGCCACTTTAACTTTTATGTCGACTTTGTGTTTGGAAGACGAATGAGAATTAATCTGTTTTTGAAGCCATTCAAGATACATTCGCTCTGTTTCGCCTTCCACACTAAAGAAGTATTGTTTATTTGTTTTTCGCATCCGAATTATCATCCCCCATACTGCCTCTGTAGCCTCTTATGATCTAAAGTTTTTCATAATATTTTCGACTACAGGTGTAAAATCAATATCATTAATGGCTCCATATTGATTAATAAAATAATTTTTCATATAATCAGAGTGAAGCCGTGTGCGAGTATGATCTGCTGTCTTAAAATCAGCAAGGGAATATAGAGTACTATTGTGAGTTTCATCATCGCGTTCAACAAATTTAATCTCGTCTCTTCTAAAAAGATTAGAGTTTAGGAAGATAGGGTTATGGGTATCAAAAATCAACTGTGCATGGCATATGTTAACGTCATCATTATGGAACAAATTCACAATGTTCATTAATGCCATTGGATGCAACGACGCATCGAACTCATCCACCACAAGTGTTCCACCCGACATTAGACATGTCAGAATAATCGGGAAAATATTTACAAACCGAATGGTACCATAAGACTCAAAAAATTCCGATGGAATGAGTACAGGGCTTTTCAGATGCTTTCCTTCTACAACGGAACAAAGAATAGAGTGTCCATTATCTTTATCAATTTCATAAATCAAATCATTCGAATTGATACCAAACAACTTTGCAGCCTCATTCAAAGTATAGTCAATCGCACCACCCTTCTTCTCGAGATCCAAGAAACGTGGAGTATATGTCATAGAATCCGCACGAAGAATTACAATAAACTTTGTACTAAACCATCTATATACAAGAGAATAGAATTCCTTAGATACTTGATTTTTAAATCCGTTACAAATAAACAGCTCTTCTTCATCAAGTGTAGCATTGATAAACCCTATGCTTGTTTCTAATTTTTCTCCATTATCGTCTTTTGGAATATAAGCACCTATAACATCCAATTCTCCAATAGATACTATGGTGTCCTTTGAATTGCCCTGCCCTGTTCTTTCAAAAATACAGATTTGATTAACACATAGTTTCTCATAAGAAACGTATCGTTCTGATTCCTTTCCAAGAAAAGCGCCTAGCGCAATATGGAGAGCATACTCTATCAAAAGGTCATTTTCATAAAACTTAATATAGAATTCAACCGGAACGCTAGCTGCTTCATTTTTATTTGGAACGAGATCAAGTCGGGAGGATGCAATATTAATTGGAGATAATTCTTCCATGTTGCGAATATTTCCGCGCAAAAAGATAGAACGAAAAACATCCATTGCGGATATAATATTAGTTTTACCTGCGGCATTTGCACCATATATTACAGATGAGCATAATGCTTTAATTGTTTTTTTTCTACCTCTAACTTTTGGAACAATTTCAGTAACACTATAATTTAAGCCCTGCTGCTTGGGCGCAGCTGTCATAAAAAAATCAGCTTCATCCTTAAAGGACTTAAAATTCTTAAACCTGAAATCAAGCAGCATATTCTCACCTCATTTCTCTCGATAGTATTATACCACTTTTTCAAGTAAATGTCAATACGATTCTTCACCATTTTGCATATTTTTTGCAAAACCATGTTTTTAATATATTCTCAGCACTGCATTTTTGAGCCGCCTTTTCCGCTTGCCTGCTGTGCTGAAATCCCCCCTCTATTCACGAAACTGCGCTCTCCACTTAACAACTATGGCTTTTGTTGTTTGTTCCATAGAACGCTCCTCCTGGTCATTATATACCTGCTTACTCCATAGAATGAATATCAGTACTTTAATCTATGAACTAACTTAAACTCTATTATACGCATAAATCGTTTACGTTTACTATGGAAACATTTGACAATCACATCGAAGAAACCGGTTAATAGCCAATGTCAGAGAGTTTACGTCAGTTTTGTCAACCCAACTGCTACTATATATTTATAGTAAGATGAGGGGCATAGCATCATTGCCACCATCGCCGTTCACATCGGCGGAAGTCAATTGTTCAGAAGATAAACCTGATTCACTACTAGCTTCGATGATACACAACGCACCTTCACATAGAAATTCGCTGCAACTAGTAGCATTCGCCTAAGCCGACCTCACATCTGCAATAGCTGCATCCTCTTTCATTTTCTTGCATTTTTCAAGAAACTCCTATAAATTAAGAATCCGATAAGGCTGGAATAACCTTATCGGATTAATAAGACAGATTCAGTTTTATTGTTCGATACGATATAACTGCGGAGAACTGTTTTTTCGCTTCATTTCAACTTAGAGGTTCTTTTTAATGCTACGAAATCAGCCTTTTGGAGGATACGGATCATGCCCGTAAGAATTCTTTTCGCGAATCTTACCGTCTTTTCCATGGATCACAAGCTCAGACTGCTGATTGCGAGCTATACCTGTAGCAATGGAGATTGACTCCTTCTGCGTACTTGTGACAGCAGTAGCTCGCTTGTTACCTTCGCCCTTAACCTGCCAATTACCATCAGGACGACGTGTAACGTGTTGATTCTTTCCCATACTTATCAATCCTTTCCTTAATAGAAAAGGATGAAACCGCCAAACATCCTTTTATGTTCGTCAATCCTTTACCAGGATGCGAAACGCACGCTTCCCATAGCTTCTGGCGTAGATGCGCTTACCATTTCGAAGCGTAACAAACGCGACATAGATGAAATGATAACCATCCGGAGCATGTTCAGTCATGCAATCACCCCCTCTTCAAAGATTTTTTTCAGACGAATCTGAAATAATCTTGAAAAAGGCAAATAAATATGCTATAATTATTTTGGTTTGGGTATAGCAGGCGGTTTACTTGTCTGCCATTCTCATCTGCCACATCGAAGCTTGAGCCCTTCGATGTGGCTTTTTTATTCAAACGACAATTGTCGTAAGAACCTTATGAAAGCGCTTCAGCTCTGTTCAAATCAAACAACATCGCATTTTCTTCTTTCAAGAGCTTTCCTTCAACCCGGTAGGATTCTTTTTCAAGATCCCATCCTGTGAGTGATTTGATCGTGCTAAGGAGATCCCTACTATTCCAACGTACTGACAATACGCCCCGACCATTCGGCTTATAGAACGCATTGCTGCGCGGTGTCTCCGCTGTACAGCATTTGATTGCAACTTGCTTACCCTCTTCATTTATCATCAGAACGACATACTCAGGACAGCCAAGTTTCAGAACAACGCCCTTGTTAAATGTGACGCCATTTTTCGTTACAGAGATGTACGGAGTTCCTTCGTTAAAGTCAAATTCCTTGAATCCTGAAAAGTCAAACATCAGTATCGCCTCCTTCACGTATATCATTATATCACGTCATGCAGCTTTTGTCAATGGATTTGCAAGATATTTTTCGAAATCCGTCCGCTTTCGCTCATTGATTTTGAGCTTGCATAAACTCAATTTGAGTATGCACAAACTCTCTCTTTCGTTTCTTGTTCATCTTTCCGCATTCAGCAGCTCTGCGTTCCCCGCAAAGTATCATGTACCCCAGCAGTATACTTTTCTAGATATAAGCGCTCATGCTTTAATAAACGCTATCACAAGTCCCTCATGCATTTTCTCAACATCATTCTTAATTGCCGCAGGATTGCGCAAGATCATATCAGGATCGTATACAAAACAATAGATTTTCTTGCAGGTCGGATGCACCTGATACTTCTCAATATCAATGATCAGCTCCTCGCTGAGCGATTTATCTGTCATGGACGGACGTGTTTTCTTGACCTCGATTACGGCTTTGATTTCCGGAATCAGAAAGTCAATCCTTAGTGAACTGCCTGCATAGGACGGCGTCCATTCCTCAGCGCGAATATCATCATAGTATATTTCTGTGCGGATGCACTCACGCAGATTCGGCATTTTTCGAGGTTCTTGTCATGCAGAGTGGTTGCATAGTGCGTTCACTTTCGTGTATCTGAAACGGCGTCGATCCGCTGCTGCGCCATCCGGCAGTAGTCTGGATTGAGGTCGATGCCGATGAAACGGCGACCGAGCCGCTTGGCGACAGCGCTGGTTGTGCCGCTGCCGAAGAACGGATCGAGGACGATGCCACCCTCCTGCGATCCCGCAAGGATACACGGCTCGACCAGCTTCTCCGGAAACATGGCGAAATGCCCGTCCATCCGGTAGCTGTTCGTGCTGATATGCCAGGTGTCCCGCTTATTGCGGAGCTTCTGCCCACGCATCCTTTCTCCGTAGTCGCTTCCGTTGATGCTCTGGTCGCCGGAAAAGACACCGTACTTGCTTCCCTCGCTGCGACCACGCTGATACCGTTTCCGGCTCTCCTCCGTGATCGGCTCCTTGATCGCATCCGCATCAAAGAAGTAGCGGGGCGACCTCGACAACAGAAAGATGTGTTCGTAGGACTTGGTCGGACGGTCACGGACGCTCTCCGGCAGGCAGTTGATCTTGTTCCAGATGATGTCGCTGCGCAGATACCAGCCGCCGCACGAAGGGCAAACGCCAGCATCCACGGGATGCCGATCATGTCCTTCGGCTTGATGCCGTCCCAGACATGCGGCATCTTCATCGGAACGCCGTCCGCTTCCATGAGGTAGGTCAAGGATATTAGTCTGTATTTCTTCAAGCTGGTCTGGAATACCAGCCTCCATCGAGTATACTCCAGCACGAGTATGGTATCTTTGATAAGTCCCACCATTTAGAATTTCCGACATACGTTCCTTTTCGTCCTTATCAAAACAGTCCATTTTCAAAGCACGTTTCATATCAGCTATGTCTACACTCACTGTAGCAAACGCAGTGCCGAGAATATCCTCGTCAATAATTACTTTTCGGTCTTCTAATAACCGAGATTTGGAGCTTAAATATAGGAAACGCTCATGTGTCATCAGGATATGACCGTCAAATGTTTCGGCTTTATCAAGCACCGAAAAATAGTTGTGCAATTTCCAATAATCTATGTTATCAGGCTTCATTTGCAGATAGACAGCTCGAAGATATTGTAGACTGATTTTCCCGGCAACAATATTATATAGGTGAGCTATTTCTTCCTGTATTCCAATTTTTGCATCATTCCCCTTAAACAGGAAAGAAAGCATAGCACAGATGAGCTGTCTGTAATTCTTAACAGGTTGAGGAAATCGAGAGCCATGCTTGTACTGTTGACTTCCAAAGACTCCCAGTTCAGTGTTGATGCGGGATTGTAACGAAACATATTGGCTCATTCCGGTGAAAAGCTTTTGCCTTTTCAGGAAAAGCGGACTTTCGAGAAGCAACGTATCTGCCTGAGTACGCCGAATCTTACCGCTTGCAAGCTACTGCCTTTTCTCTTTCAATAACAGATGTTCTGATTGATCAGATTCATCAGCTATCCTATCAGAACCAGGTGAATCACGATTTGTTGGTACAAGCGAATTATGAGAAGAACGCAATGTGTCATCAGATCATTCAGCTCCAGGCACAGGTTGCCAAAGCAACGGCTGAGAAGCGGGAGAATCCCCGCTGCTTTGATATGCAGCCAAGCGGCGTGAGCTACAGCATCGAGTCCAGCGATCGCCGCAAGGAGATCGGCACGATGAAGCTGGAGCAGGCAGAGGCTTTCACCACGGTGACAGGAGGACAGGAGAGACGGTTTATCAAGGTGCGCTATTGCTGTGGTTTGGGGCTTCAGGATACAGCGGTCATCCCGGCGGAGCAGATCGTGAAGGGACTTTTGCTGCCGTATTTCAAGGTGTTTCAGAGAAGATGCAGCAAGGCACTCGCCAATGAGTTCCTTTACTGGATGATGATGCAGATCCTGAACGGCGGCGGCCTGACGATGTCCTATTATCCAGAGTTTCCAGGGCTGTACCTTCAAGCAGAGGATGGTGTGATCAAGGACATTGACTATGTGTGCAGCGATGGGGAGGAGGACGAGGCGGTGGTACCCTACCTATCCCCGAATTATCTGCACAAGACATTGCCGTTCACGGATAAGAGCTGCACACAGCTTTTGGCGGAGGCGCAGCCTTATCTGACAGGAAATGCAGTCTATGTACTTTTGGCGTTCGGACTGGCGGGGTTGCTCTCTACCTATGAGTGAGGGCAAGAAGACCATCATCGGGATGCTGCTTCGGGTGTGCTTTTCCGCATCCATTCATCAATCAAGTCTAACGTACCTGTAAGGCTTCTTCTCATAGTCCACGACAGCAAGCTCCCTGCTATAGCATCTCTCTACCGCTGTCTTCTTCTCGACCTTTTACAGCCCATTCAGTAGACGCATATGATCCCGCTGCACTATGGGATACTCACCTACTGTTGGCATTCGACAGCGTGTGTCGGCAGTAGCTTTGAAAAAACGTCAGAAAATAGACGTTTGACGGCATTGACGGCATTCTTTTTCCTTTTAGAAAAGAGAATAATATCACCAGTATTCATTGCGAAAAAATGCCGTCAATGCCGTTGGAAGATGTCATGCCTTATCAAAGATCCGGAATCCCCCATCGGAGATTCCGGATCATTCTTGATCGCTCAGATATCTGATCGGTGATCGATTCACATCGATCATCCTCACAGTATGGATCGTATCCTTATAGTATTTTGCGGCAAATGACGCGCCCATGCATCGTCTGGTATAATGATTCATGGTATCCCATAAACCTGGAGCGCCAAGCTCGACGATCTGCTTCAGCGTGTACTTTTTGCCTTCCACCATCTGAAGAAAGCCCAGATCAACTGCGTTCAAAACAGCGTCAAACGGCGCCTCATTCTCTTTATAGATATGCAGCCGATAGTGTCTCTTAGGCACTGGAGATGCACTTGCATTAACAGCATTCTTCCTAGTTCCATTCTTGGTAATTTTGTTGATCATAATAGTCCCTTTCTACCAGCGATCCGCTGGATCTAGCAAAAAAATATTCTTACATCGGAACCGGAATCCCCATCTGAGGACTCCGGCTCAATTTGTTAACCAACCGTCTTGTCAAACAGCGCCGCATCGATCTTGCTCGCCGCCTCCTTCTCGACCTTCTGCAGCACATGGCTATAAATGTCCATCGTGATCTGATAGTTTGCATGACCTAAACGCTCCTGTGCAACTTTGGGAGAAATACCAGAAGTCAACATAATGGTCGCATTGATGTGCCGCAGGTCGTGCAGACGAATATGCTTGAGGCCGTTCGCTTTCAAAAAGCGCCTGAATTTTAGAGAAAATGAATCGCTCTTATAGGGTGTCCCGTCCGGCTGGCAGATGATATAATCATTCTCCCGTGCGTGGCGCTCCCCATAAGTATTCTTCAAAAGCTGCAACAGCGTGTTCGGGATCTGGATACTTCTTTTGCCGCTTTTCGTCTTAGGCGTCTTGGTGATCATCTCGTTGACGACCGTCACCAGATTCTCTTCGACCGACAGCACGCCCTCTTCAAAATCGACATGATGCCAACGAAGTGCCAGCAATTCGCCCCGGCGCAGTCCAAGACAGATCTCGATCATCATCGGCAGATAGAGATCAGTACCCTTTGCGCAGTTCAAAAGCTGCTCCACCTCCTCCATGCTGTACACATCCGGTTCAAATCGTTGCAGCTTCGGCAGCGTCAGATTATCGCAAGGGTTCTTTGGGATGAGCTCCAGCATGACCGCTTTCTTCATGGCAGCAGAGAGGTTCAGCACAATGTTTTTTATGGTCTTGGGAGACAGCGGCTTTCCCGTCAGTGGTGACTGCTTCTGCAAGGAAAATACCCATTTCTGGATGTCGATATTTCTCAATTGCTGCAAGTACAGATCACCAAATTCCGGGATGATATACTTCTCCGTCTGGTCGATATAATGCTGCACCGTCGTGGGAGAAAGCTGCCCTTTCACATAAAGATCAAGCCACTGGTGCATGAAATCCTTGACCTTGATCTTGCTGTCCTTCGTAAATGTCCGGCTCTCGATCTCGGAAATAAAGCTGCGCATGGCACGCTCTGCATCCTTTTTGCTGCCTTTGATGGTTTTGTAAAAACGCTTACGCTTGCCGGTAGCGGCATCACTTTCCTCCTCAACAATAATTTGGTAGGTAGTAATACCGGACTTAGTTGCACGTTTTCTGACATGACCTGTAAATGGCATAAGCATTGCCCCTTTCGTAAAAATATAACGAATTGTTCGTCATGCTTTTTCAAAAAAAGTGGGGACAAAACAGGATGCCCCCACTTGCGTTTTTTAGTATTCGCTTGCTAATAGCATCGTACAGTATTCCTCCGAATCCATGACGTAGACCTTCGCAGTTACGGGATCTTCCACCGCCGCAAGCAGGTAAGTCATATGGAATGCTGGCTGCTCCGAAGTATGGTCGATGACCTGCAAGCCGTTCACCGCCGACAGCTTGAACACCTGCAAATAGTCCTTGGGTCCCAGCATTTTGTCGATCGCAGCCCATAAGAACACCTGGATCTCCGGCGGTATTTCTGCATCCACGCCACGAGTCAAATATCTGGGCTTGTTACCCTCAAACATGATCCTCCACCTCCTTTACCATCAGATAGACATCCTCCCCATAGCAGTCGCCGAGGATGCGGACACCGTGCAGATATTCGGCATCCTCCAACACTACACGCTCCACAAACTCCATCTCCTCATCAAGGAATCGCTCCCTTTCATCGGCATCCAGAAGCACGATGGCGCCGATCTCTTCAAGTGGATCGACCCCATATCCTGCCAGCATTTTCGTGGTCTGATCCAAGAGATGCTCACGAAGCGCTGCACTGGGAATCGTCTGTATTCCATCCAGTGTTGTGATTTTTCGCATCAAAGCCTCCGTTCTGTCCGGGGCAGAGAAATGATCCCGCCCCATGTTGTTTACTTTTTCTTCCTGAGAATGATGATGATGTCCAGAATGCAGGACACACCCTTGGCAATGATCTTGAATGCCGTTTCCATCACTCCACCTCCTTTGTGATCTTGTAGGCAGCATACGAGACGACCGCCACGCCCTCCAGGATCAGCGCGAACGCCATCCCTGCAAAGAATCCTTTCATGTGATCACCCCCTTTTAACGATGATACCGCGTTTTTTCCTCGTTTACGGTCTGCTCGAACAGATCATGATCCAGCAGCAGCTCTTCGATCTCATCAGCTGTATAGCCTAGCTCCAACAGCAGCTCGACATCCTCTCTGGCAACACCGTAGCAGCCGCAGATCAGCAAGAGGTCATTGGCATATCCCTCGTCACCGGCATCAAGCTCATAGTCATACCAGCTGTACCAATTGCGGTAATGGATATCCTGATACCTCTGCTCAAAGGTGCTGACAGAAAGCTTGCCGTCGCTGTCGATGCAGATGATGTCCCCGTCATAGACCGGCACTTCCACACGCTTCCCAGCAAGCTTTACAGCTTTCAATGCGGCGGTGAGGATAGCCGTGGTTGAAGCGTAGATGTACAAGCCAAGCTCAGGGTAATGCAGCAGCGTGATGGGATTGTCGCCCTTAACGAGGAAAAGCGTGTTGTCATCCCGCAGGATCGTAAAGACAAAACTGCCCTGCACCGCCTCCGCCATCGCTTTGATGCTGTTGCCGTCAACGATGTTCTCACGCTCGATCAGCTGGACCGCGATGTAGCTGTCGGTCTCGATCGCCGTATCAGGCAGATGCTTTCCCCATCGCAGTTCTCTGTCATTGTACAGCACACCATTATGAGCGAGGGCAAACGTGTGGTCGGTCGTCGTCCCATTGAACGGATGGTTGTTGTAGTTGTGCTTCTCGCTGCCCTGCGTGGTAAAGCGGGTGTGGCCGATGACTGCAGTCGTGTTCCTCGGGAAGTACAGCTTGACCTTGTGGGCGGGCTTTGCCTTCTTGAAGGTCACGATGTTCCCACTCTTGACATAGCTGATACCGGTCGCGTCGGTGCCTCTGCTCTCTGCGGCGACCGACAGCGCCCTGATAAGTCGCTTTCGCGTGTTGGCCGAGACCTTCTTGCCGTAGTCCAAAAAGCCAAAGATCGCACACATCTCACTCACCCTCCTTGATGACCTCGAAGCGATCTGCATCGGGACAGATGCCGAGGATCCTGCCATTGTCCCACATCATGTGCAGCGTTCCCGTGTCGTCCACAAATGTAACCGTTCCCGTCATGCCGTCAGGTACAGGGGAGTAAGGATCATCCATATGCAGCAGGCGGATCCTGGTGCCGACAGGGTAAGCTCTCTTGTAATACTCAGCGTTATTCATCTCACATATCCTCCTCTACGGCCACTTCATCGTTGACATACAGACGCCGCTCCTTCAGGTACTGGATCAGCTCCGGGTGCTCGATCGACTTCATGAGCGCAGACCATGACAGGTCTTCCAATTCGGTCTGGGACATAGAAAACGCCACATCGCAGATCATGTCAACGAACTGCAATGTGGCGATGAATGTGTTATACTTTAGTGTCCCTCTAAACAGGCGGAATTCGATGGTGCTGTAGTTTTGAAGGTTGACGGCGCTGTATCTGCCGTGACTGCTGTCCTTCGCCTTTTTGAGGATCTCCCTGCCAGTCTTCTCGTAGCCGTACCGTGCTGACCAGCGGTCCATGTTATGCTGGCTCCTTCGGGAGAAGCAGAAGACCTCGTTCCAGTGCTTTTCGATCAGAAACAGGATCTTGCCGATGACCTCTTCCTGCTCTGCCTGGTTGTTACCGAATGCGTTCCTGTTGACATGGATGTGCAGACCGCAGGTGCTGGTCTGATGGGATCGGTACCCCTTCTGGATCGCCTCATGCAGGATCGCCTCCCAGACCATCTCATTCATGTGGTAGTCGAGCGTCATCGGATGGCTCACGATCTCAAAACCGTCGTCCAGACTGCCGTCGTTCTTGATGTAGATGTGCTCGTGACCGTTGTTCCCGATCTCTTTCAGGGTGCTTGCATTCTCATCGTCCTTGCCGCCGCAGTCCACCTCCAGCTCAACACCAAGATAGCGCTTGCCGTCACCGTAGAACACAGGCTCGGGCTTGTAGCTGTACTCCTCGATCTCGTCATTGAAGTCATCATTGCAGTCGTCGCAGTAAGGCATGCTGTCCCGCCAGTTGGTGTTGTTGTCGTGGATGATGCTTCCGCAGCAGTCGCAGCGGTGATAATGGTCATCGAAGCAGGTCTGACAGAGGGTGATGTTGTCGTCCTCGACCGCATCGTTCGCCCAGATCGTCTCCCCGCAGTGGTCACAGGCGGTGCAGTGCTCCTCCACGCAGCTCTCGCAGAGAAGCTGATCGCCCACCCAGGTGCCGTCGCCGTTTTCAAGCTCGTATCCGCATATGTCGCAGAATCTTGCGTTTTCTTCCATTTCAATTTACCTCCTAAAACAAAATATCCCGATAAGGCTGGAAGGGCCTTATCGGGATAATAATACATATTTCGCTTTGATGCTTGATACGATCACTCTAGCGGATGCAGCATTTCCGCCATAAGCTGCGCACCAACACGAAACCCAACGGAGAACTCCTGGTACATCATCAGGCTGTCGAGCTCTCCCTGAAGATCCTGGTAACGGCTCAACAGCGCCTCCGCCTCTGGAGAAATGTTGTTCAGCTGCTTTTCGACCTCCACAAGCTGATTCACCAGCTTGGCAGACTGCGGATCCCAGTGATGCATTTCTGAAAATGTCTGTGTTTTTCCACGGTACAGGGATTCTAATAGGTCCATATGCTTTATCCTCCTGATAAAAAAATTCCGATAAGTCCTTTTGGGGCTTATCGGAATTATAATACATATTCAGAAGTCACATTTGATTCTGCTGCGCTGCTGGATACCGGCAAATTGTCGGCATTTAGCAGTGTATGTCGGCATTGGTTTTGAAAAATGTCTGAAAATAGCACATTTCCAAAGAAAAAGCAACCCACCCCACAAAAATACGCTGTTTCCGCCGTATGCAAGCGGCAGGCAAACCACTTTGGTCAACAATCGGTCAACTCTCA
>NZ_CACWPP010000027.1 GCF_902762735.1 uncultured Ruminococcus sp. | reverse complement strand
TCCCAATTTTGATATGTATTGCTGATGATACAAAATGGCTGTTCTTTCGTATTGTTCCCCCGCCTTCGGCGGGGGAACAATACACAACCAAATTGGGATATATTTATTTGCTTTACTGTCAGCATCACGCTTCGTTTACCAGCTTGCCCGACATATGTTCGGGTATAAGCTCATACATCAGTGTGCGGAAGCCTGCACGTTTTATCTCGTCCTCGATGTAGCTTTCGTCATCGGTGAATTTATGGCTCAGCCTGCGGCAGAGGTCTATCATCTTATCCTCGTCCTCAACGGGCACAAGTCTGCCGAAAACTATGACGCTTTTTATGTTCAGCGCCCACTCGCCCTCACGGCGGAAGCCCTCGTCATATACGCAAAAGCTGACCTTATCGTGACGCTTTACCGCGTCCACACGATGACCGAACTTCGCACCGTGAAAGTAGATGTGACCGTCTTCGTCATTATAATAATGGTTTATTGGCAGAGCGTATGGATAATCTTCATCGCCCAGCACCGCCAGCACTCCCCTTTTCTGCGTTTTCAGGACTGCTATGCACTCCTCTTCGGAAAGCGCCTGCTTTTTTCTCAGCATTTCTCTGAACATTATGCAGACCTCCCCTTTTCATAAACAATGACATCCGCGGGGAATATCATTTATATCACGACCTTTCAAAGCGCAGCATCAGTCAAAAAAGCTGAGCTGGCTGTCGCCATAGCCCGACTTGTATGCCGCTGTTATATCATTCATATCATAAAGTATATTATGTTTTTCGCATTCACTGATGAATACTTTCCAAAGCATACTGCTGTTCGGTGAAAAACACTCATAAGCACCGCCGAACTGCCTTACGTATCTTGTGCGAAGTCCCGCAAAGCGCTCGTCAAGTCGGTCATAAAAGTATTCGCGCTGGTTCTGCCTGAGTGTCACACCCAGATAAGTGAATATCCCCATCACGCCGACTTCTGCCGCACGCCTTACTATGGCAGTTATGTTCTCGGCGTTGTCGGTCATGAACGGCAGTATCGGGTTCATAAGAATACAAGTCTTTACCCCCGCCGCAGACAGCTTTTCAAGCGCCGCAAAACGCTCACTGCTCGTGCTGACATGCGGCTCAATAAGTCTGCAAAGACTGTCATCAGCCGCAGTTATCGTCATTTTGCACAGCACAGGCGAATGCTGTGCTATACTTCGGTACAGCGACGCATCTCTTGTGATAAGTGCAGACTTCGTATCGACATTCACGCCGAAACCGAATTCATCTATCAGCATAAGCGCCTTTTCGGTGAGCCTTTCAGTCCTCTCAAAGGGATTGTAAGGGTCAGACATTGACCCCATGCCTATCACACCTGTCCTGCGCTTGCGCCTGAGTTCACCACGCAGTATCACCGCCGCATCTTTCTTGGCGCGAACTTTATCAAAGTTCTCTATGTGATAGCACTCGCTTCTGCTGTCGCAATAGATACAGCCGTGACAACAGCCGCGATAGAGGTTCATATTGTAGTCACTGCCGAACCATGAATTGTCACTGCACCTGTGCAGAATGCTTTTAACGCTTACGTATTCCATCGCCTGCACCTTTTTTCATAGCCGATGATAGTCATGCGTTCATTGATGACAGTGCTTTCCCCTGTGTACACAAAGCCCATTTTTTCATAGAAATGGCAGTTTCTTTTATCCTGCGCAATAGTCGCAAGCGACCATTTGTCAGCATCAGCATACATATCAAACAGCATTTCCATAACAGTTGTGCCCATACCCATGTCACAGCACGCAGGCAGAAGAAATATCGGACTTATCCGACAGACATTCTCACCATCATTCCGCGAACGCCTTACCCGCACACCGCCTGACGGAACATCATCAATATATATGATGAAAAAATCCGAGTCAGCTATCTTGCGGGCAACGATTTCTGTACTTTCAAGCGCGGGACTGGTATCGTCATCGCGGTATCGTTCATACAGCGGCATAAAAGCATCGCGCTGAAGCCCATGCAGAAGTTCTGCATCTTCACGGAATGCTTTGACAAGTCTGACACTGTTCATGCAAACGACACCTCGCACATAAAAATATAAAAGCCCTCAGAAGACACAAAGTCCTCTGAGGGCGTTATCAGCTAACGCTTAACGCGGTACCACCTCAGTTTATCGGCAAACACCGACCTCTTTGACCTTAACGCGGCAAAACGGTCACACCCTACTGAAATATTTCAGGCAGACTGCTCAGGAAGGTAACTTCACCGCTGTACACTGCCCGCTCACACCACCCGCAGGCTCTCTGGAAGTCGTTTCAACGGCTACTTCATTCCGTCATAGCATTTAGTTTATTTTACAACATTTTTCCTGATTTGTCAAGTCCAAAATCTGACATTTTACTTATCATTCTATTATCTGATTTTTTCGTGAAGCGCAACGCCCGTTCCCATACAGAGAACGGGCGTTTTTTATCAGATGGTATGACCAGTTGCGCTGATATGATCTATTATCCGACCTGCGGCATCCGCACCGATGCGGAAGTTCTTTTACCGCGGCGTAAAGTTCTTTGTCAGCCCGACTTTCAAATTCGGCAGATATTTCAGGCTCGGCAGTGCGGTCAACATGCAAATTCCATTTGCCGAAATTGTACTGCCTGCATTTGTTGACCGTCACCCTTATCAGCCATGCACGTTTCTGCTCTTCGGTCTGAAAAACAGGGCGCTTGCTGAAGTACAGCAGAAAGACCTCCTGAAATACATCATCAGCTTCATGCCTGTTGTTCAGCTGTGTGACAGCTATGCCGTAAACGGTACGTTTGTATTTACTCATTGTCATTTCAAGATCTTGTATAGCGGGATCGTTTCTTCGCATATGCTTTGCACCTCCCTGTAATATAATCGCTTATTCCGCCCGAAAACTCAACACATTCACGAAAAATCGGCATGATATACAATTCGTAAGATAAGTACTTGTACGATATGACCCGAATACAACCTACCTATCTTTCTTGCGGTGCTGATATAGGATAAACTGCGGCGTTTTTATTGACACAAAAGCAAGGCAGTGCTATAATTATTAATGACATAATTCGGGATTTGGAGGAGCAGCAATAATGGATCTTTTAGATTTAGATGATGAAGTATTGAATGATGTTCAGAAAGTAATGAGCTATGATCCCTCTATTCCGCTTCATTATAGGATTTTAGGAAAACTGAACTATAATGATGATCTTCGCAATTGTATCAGATTTATTGAAGCCAATAGAAGTCTGTTTACGGATGAATACGCTTACCTTATGCTTGAAACAGCCGTTGAGATGTGCCTTAACACTGTTGTCAATGAGAACGGAGAGATATTTGATAATTTAGATATTCCAAAAGATCATAATTACAAACCTGCTCCAATGGAACTGGAATACATTGAGTATCTTCTCAAAAATGGTGCAGATCCGCTTCTTCCAAAGCATTTTAATCAGTATGAACATATTGAAGATATGGAGGAAGATTGTTCTAATCAGATGGGTGTTCACTTTATATTATCAGACGTGAAAATGCTATTTGACAAATACTGCAAAAATTTCGATCTATCTTAGTAACTATAAAATATAATGCCCCGAAGCACTTTTGACATGCTTCGGGGCATTATTTCTATATGGGTATCTGTTTTAAATAATGCAGGGAAAGCCTTATAGCAATCCAACTGTTTAAATTCACAAAATCCAGTCGCAAAAGCTAGGATCTATGGGTTTTGTGACTGGATTTTGTCTGAATTTTAAGGCGGATTGCTATAAAGCTCTCGTGTCAGCCGAATGGTATTGCAAGCCGTATATTCCGATGTGATATGCAAAAAGGCTGCGCAGTAAAAACGGCGCAGCCAAAAATATTCTGCTTATTCTTCGCCCTCATCGGACTCTGCGTCAGATCCGTCATCAGCATCGGCGGTCTCATCAGCATCTTCTTCATTTGCTGCTTTGCGGCGGGCATCGCGGGCGGCAAATGCCTTTTGCAGTTCAGCACGCATTTCCTCGTCTTCATCGTCCTCTTCGAGACTTTCATTCTCAAAGAACGCTTCTGCCTCTGCCAGCTTTTTTTTGCCTCTGCTGATAGGCTTCATAATAACAAGATATTCAACTACCAGCACAACAAGTGCCACAACAACAGCGATGATTATTAACAGGTTTCGCTTACTGTTATCGACAGGCTGATCTTTAGTCAGATCCACGGCTGCATCTTCTGAGGCTGTAACAACGGTATCGTCCATAACGACAACATCGTATGTCTCAAGCTCGTTATTCTCAAAAACCACATCAAAAGTTGTCTGACCTGCTGAAAGTATCTTGATAACGCCGTTTTCATAACTGATAACATCAGTATCAGCCACAACGATATTCCTGATATTCTCCAGCCCCAGCTCGGATGGTTCACACTGCCCCTTGCTCATCAGCAGGGTAAGCTGCTTGTTGAGCTTAACAGGTTCTGTCTCAACAGGCTGAGAAGTTGTGCTGTCGGGATTTGTTATGATGCAGTTTTCGGCAGTATATGAGATCGGTATACCCGTCTTGTTATCAAGTGTTGTCACCGAAAGGAACACCGTTGACGACACAAAGCTCTTATCCAGCCGCCTGAAATAGAGTGTTGCATATGTTCCTTTGAACTTACTGCCTGCATCATTTGTATAGTTCAGCACGTACTTGCCGTTAAAGCTGTTTTCAGCAGCCTTGCCGCCTGCTTCCTCATTAAGCTCGGTACTCACCAGCTGAAAAAGCTCGGTATCAAAAGAAACAGATATAAGTGCGTTGGAGACATCTGTATCAGCTTCTATCTTCAGCTCAACAGGTATGATCTCGTTATTATCAAAAGTACCCGCCTGAAGATACACTCTTGATGGAGCTGAGGTCGGCTTATCGGGAACGAGAGTCGTTGTCTTTATCTGCATGCTTGTGACTTCATTACCCGCCGACTGTGCAGGATCGAAGTCCGGTACAGGTGCAGTAGTTGTCGTCGTATCGTCCCATTCGTTATAGCCATAGTCGTAGCCATAACCATTATCATAGCCATAACCGTTGTCATAGCCGTTATTATAATCGTAGTTGTAGTCGTAATTATAATTGTAATCGTATCCCTGATCGTACCCGTAGTCATAAGCCGCATAAGCTGTGGGTGCTGCTGATGAAACAGTCATGACCGCAGCAAATATCGCAGCTGCTTTTCTAAAATTCATATTTACCACTCCCGAAAATCAAATAATGGGCATACACCGCAAAAGCCTCTATATTTTTGCAATACAGAGGCATATGCAGCAGATCAGTTCATATCAGTCTACGATAGTGACTTTCTTCATCACCTGTGGCTCAAGGGGTTTGTCATTGAAATCGACCTTTACAGAAGCAATCTCGTCAACGACCTCGATACCCTTGACCACCTTTCCGAAAGCAGCATAGTTGCCGTCAAGGTGCGGCGCATCCTCGTGCATGATGAAGAACTGCGAACTTGCAGAATCAGGCATCATTGACCTTGCCATAGAGATCACGCCTCTGGTATGTTTCAGGTCATTTGCAACACCGTTTGACCTGAACTCGCCCTTGATCTTCTCATTCGAGCCGCCCATGCCCGTGCCTTCGGGATCGCCGCCCTGTATCATAAAGCCCTTGATGACCCTGTGAAAAATAAGACCGTCATAAAAGCCCTGACCGACCAGCTTTTCAAAGTTAGCGACCGTTATGGGCGCAACATCGGGATAAAGCTCGATAAGTATCTCCTTACCGTTTTCCATTTCTATTTTAACCATTTTTATCTTTCCTTTCAGATCATATTATTCTTCGCCGTAAAGCCTGCGCTCATCTTCCTTCGACTTAGGAAGCAGACCTGCATCATATCTTTTCTGCAGATCCATGAAATACTCGCTCTCGGGTGTTCTTTTCTTCTTGAAAAGCCCTGACTTTACCTTTTCATCAAGTGTGAAGAAATCCTTTTTGCCGTCAGTGTTCACACAGTAGAACCTGTTTACCCTTGCAAAGTTTCCCGCATCATCATATCTGTTCTTATCAAAACAGCAGAAAATATCCCTTGCCATCAGATCACACAAACGCAGTACCCTTGTGTAATTAGGAACATCTGTCCAGGCATCGAGTTCTTCTTTAAAGTACTGCTGCACAGGTACACCGTTGACTTCCATGCGTCTGATTATCCTCGCGAGACAAACAGATGCATCATGGTCAGTCAGCTTATCGAGACGTGCATTCTTATACTCAAGGATATAATCGTTGACAGTTGCGTAAAACAGCTTGTCATACGGGAAATTCTTCCCAACATCTGAATATTTAATAATCGGATTATCAGTATTGATATTCAAAATCATCCGCTCCCAAACTATCCATAAATGACCGATCAGATCAGGCTTTCTTGCGGTCGCCGTACTTAGCCTCGAACTCCTCTACTTTTCTGGCGAGCAGCTCCTCATCAACGTTACCGATATTATCAGGATCTTCACTGTGATCTATCACACCGAGCTTATCAAGCTCAGCCTGATCGGGTTCTGCCGAAACAGCCGCAATATCCTTATACTCAGGATAATCCTCAGGCTTTTTGGCATAAGGCAGATCTATCATCTTTTTGTCTACCTCAGCCTGACCTACCTCGCTGAATTCAAAATCAGTATTCTCGACCTCAGCGACCTTCGCCTCATGTTCGGCATACATAGCTTCCATCTTCTCCGCCATGCCCTGCTCTTTGGCGACACTGATCTCCTCCTGATGAGACTTCACATATTTCTCATGCTCGACCTCATACAATCTCTCATACTCTGTCTGCGCATCGATTATCTCTTCGGCAGCAACAGTACTTGTGCCGTAATCAGCATGCGTCTTTATAGGCTGGTTCTTCTTTTCCTCCAGTTCTGCCTCGAGCTGAGCCATCTTTGACTTTATCATCTCGGGATCAACAGACTCGACCTCGAGATTTTCAGGCATCGGGTCATCATACTTAGACTCTTTAACGATCACTGTCTGCCTGCGCTTTGGTGAAGGAGTGTTCCAAATATCATCAGGATCGACGGGCTTTGGTGTTGGCGCTGCAGCGGGTGCAGCGGGTTTCTTTTTACTGAAAAGACCCATTGTTTTTTCCCCCTAAAATAAAGAATGACAGATAATTGTCATCTGCAAAATAACAGACGGCGCAGATACCAAAATTGCACAAATCATCTATACATTCTAATTATACAATATTTTGCACAAAAATGCAAATACTTTTTGTAGGGGAAATGAGATAATTTTCAGAGAAAATTTTAGTCATTTTCACCTAAGTTAACAGTTAGTTCACAAAACATTTCACAAATAGTGATATATATTGACATAATATTTGATATAATTGTTTCGATAAGGTATTAGACTATAACTATGCAGATGAAATGTATAATTTTTTAACCGTTTAAATTTTTATCCCGATATTTTTTACAATTTACCATAAGGGGGAGTTATTTTGGCAAACCAGAAACTTGGAGTTACCGCTAACGAGCTGTTCGCTTGCAATCCTTTCAGGATACTCGGACTGCCTGTCACAGCAGAAGATGAGGAGCTTACAGCGACCTACAAAAAGCTGCTTTCAATGGGCGGCGCAGAGGGCTACACCACCGATTTTGATTTTCAGAACGCCCTTCCGCCATTCAAGAGAGATGATCTCACACTGAGGACAGCTTATGCAAAGCTCGCCAGCAACGGCTATCGCTGCTTTGCTTTTTCCGACGGTGTATTTTCACAGTCACTCAATGAGAATGATGTTCTGCTCAATCTTCAGAATGTCACATGCTATGATGCATTCCTGAGATGCTACATGTGGCTCATCACAAATGACCGCAGCTTTGAGCAGCCGCATCTTTGGGTGCTTCTTGCAAAGTACATAGACAAGCTGATAGCTTCTCAGCAGAGCGAATGGAAAAGACTGTTCGACAACCGCTTCCCTGCCTCGGTCATGTCGGCAAGCGGGGATCAGCTTCTTGCTGAACTGCATACTACTTTTAAAGACATTATTCTTCTGCCGCTGAAAGAGATGGTAAGAGGTTCGATGAGATGCACCACTGCCACACAGATACTCCAGGCTGCAAAGATAGATGTGAACAAGGTATATCCTACACCGAATATAGGTCAGGCAAACGGCGCAGGCTCAAAACTGAGGATAGCGTCAAGAGAGATAGCAGGCGCTGCCGCTAAGACCGAAGAACAGCACACATTCGAGGCTTCCGCTTCTGCTATCACCGCTGATGCTATAATCAGTGAAGAAGCACCCAAGCCCGCTGTCAGACCTGCGGCAAAAGCAGTACAGCAGCAGAGACCTCAGCCTGTACAGCACGCTGAATCTGTTCAGCAGCCTGCACCTGTTCAGCCGCAGAGACCGCAGGAGGAGCATAAAGTCAGCCTTGTTGATGACGCTATCGCGGCACAGGCAGCTGCATCTTCTGCAAATCAGGGAAGCTCACAGAGCAGCAGTTCTTCTAATAACAGAACTTCACTGGTAGAAGAAGAGATACCCGTAAAGCATGTTGAAGCTATCGACGGTCTCCAGCCGAGAAGAAGACCTGTTGTCAACACGACAAAACCTAAGCAGCCGTCAGCTACTACAAATACTCCAGGCGTGTTCGATATTCCTTCTGATGAAGGTCTGATGGACAAGTTCACTATAAATGCCAAGCCCGATGAATACAGTAAGCCCAAGGAGAAAATGGGTCCTGTATCTTATCATGTTCCCGATAATAACGACCTGCCTACTGCCAATGTCGGCGAGAGGACACTGGAAGCAGTCGATCCGTTCGCATCATCAGGCAGCGGTGTCAGGGCTATTGTTGACGAAGGCAGCATAGCTACGGGCACAAAGCGCAAGCAGGTCAACCTGACAGGTCTTGACGGCACAGGTGAGAACATAGCGGAAGAGCGTGTCGAAATGCAGTTCACTGCTCCGACAGGTTCAAGAAAAGTTGTGGAAGAAGAAGTCGTTGAGGAAGAGCGTGAGATCAGCAACCGTTCACTGACACACCTCATAAACGAAGTAGACTCGATGACCGAAGAGACCACCGATCAGCTTCTTGAAGAGCAGGAGATCGAGGACGAGCTGTACACCGATACACTTATCAAGCTGCTGCGTTCCAACCGTTCCAGCAAGATGATGAAAGAGGTCGATACTACACACGTTTTCATCAACGGCGGTGCAACTTCCGAGAATAAAGGTCCCGATGTTACTATGGACGACATCGACCTGAAAAAAGCTGACAGCTCAAATCTCGATTCGGCATACGGCTACAAGAGATATGACGAAGCCCATGCAGCTGATGCGATCAAGGCTAAGTACAAGAATGTCAATATAAGCGATATGCTCAATCCTACTGTCGGCAACACCCTCAAAAGAGAGTATCACGAAGATGCTATTAAAGAATATGTAAAGTACAAAAAAGCCGAGAAAAAGCTCTCTGCTTCTATGTTCAAGGTATTCGGATTTATAGCACTGGTAGGTCTGCTTATAGGCGTACTGGTATTCTGGCTGTAATAAAACATTCAAAGGCTGTCGGCTATTGCTGACAGCCTTTTACTTTTTACAGCATTGATTTTATCATATCTATAATGCTGTACTGCGTATCAGCGCTGTAAACAGCGTGGTCTTATATATCATATCCTCTTATTGCATTTACATTTTCGATAATTTACGAAAAAAGTATGAATTTTCGTAAGCTACTATGTGTTGTTACCGCAAAAACGCCCACATTAACGGCTAAATGCATCGAAATGTTTGTAAAAGTTTTTTCGTATTTTCTGTTGCATTCATTGGAGCTTTCTGCTATAATATGATATGCTAAATACGGAGGCGATAATAATGACAAAGGATATGACAAAAGGCAGTACGCTCAAAAACATACTGGCTTTCTGCCTGCCAATGACAGCGGGCAGTCTGTTCCAGCAGCTTTATAATATGGTCGATTCGATAATCGTCGGGCAATACGTCGGCGTTGAAGCGTTTTCGGCAGTGGGACTGGTAGGTTCGGTGATGTTTCTTGTTATCGGAACAGCAGTAGGCATGTGCAGCGGCTTTTCTATACCGATAGCACAGCGTTTCGGTGCAGAGGACTTTAAAGGCATGCGCAGGACACTGTTCAACGCTGTGGTGCTGGCAGGCATCATCGCGCTGGTGCTTACTTCGGTGACAACAGTTCTGGCAGACGATCTGCTGAGGATAATGAGTACTCCAAAAGAACTTTTCAGCCATGCATACAGATACCTGTTCGTGATATTTCTCGGGATACCGATAACTATTTTCTACAATCTGCTTTGCAGTATACTCAGGGCGCTGGGTGACAGCAAAACTCCCCTGCGCTATCTGCTTATCTCTTCTGTGCTTAATGTGGTCCTTGACCTGACACTGATAATCGGATTTAAGCTGGGCGTTGCAGGTGCAGCGATAGCGACCATCGCATCTCAGCTTATAGCGGGTCTGCTTTGCCTGCGACACATGGTACGAAATGTTGCTGTCATTTCAATGGATACTGATGACAAGAAAATAGATGTCAGCCTGATGGTACATATTTTCACTATCGGTATGCCGATGGCTTTCCAGTTTTCGATAACTGCGGTGGGTTCGATAATCTTGCAGACAGCTGTTAATAAACTGGGTCCAAACTGCGTCGCGGCTATGGCGGCAGGTCAGAAGATACAGAACTTTATAGCACAGCCAATGGAAACGCTCGGTGTGACGATAGCCACATTCGGCGGACAGAACCTCGGCGCTGGCAGGTTTGACCGCATACACAAAGGCGCTCGTGAAGTGCTGGCGGCAGAACTTATCTACTCTTCACTGATAGCGGTATTCGTATTCTTCTGCGGCGATGTGCTGGCACAGATATTCATAAAGAAAGACTCGGCAGACTACCTGCTGATACTTGAGAACATGCGCCATTTTCTGAGAGTCACCTGCCTGTTCTACCCCGTACTGGGTGTGCTTTTCCTGTTCAGGAGTCTATTGCAGGGACTGGGTTTCTCGGCAGTAACAATGCTTGCCGGGTGCATGGAACTTGCTGCACGATGCATTGTTGCATTCGGCTTTATCTCGCGCTATGCATTCAATGCAGCAGTATTCGCTTCCCCCATAGCATGGGCGGCAGCTGCGCTTCTGCTCAGCATTCTTTACGTTTTCATCATAAGAAAAGCCGAGCGCAGCTTGGGCGCAAAAGCCGTTCCCGCGACTGTACAGTAACGCACTTTACTGCAAATAACGGTAGATATTCAGTATTTCAAATACGCATAAAAAGGCGGACAGCTGTTTTGCTGCCCGCCTGATTTATCGTCTGTTTTTCACATTCATTACAAAGTATCATTTAAGAAATGTAGGGTCATCGGTGCGTTCAAGGAGATAGTCAACAGAAACATTGAAATAATCTGCAAACATGATAAGCGTTTTATAGTCAGCTTCCCTCTCCCCTGTTTCGTAGCGGCTGATGGTGTTCTGGTTCATATTCAGATCCATGGCAAGCCTGAGCTGAGTAATGTGCTTTTTCTTGCGGAGTTCTTTCAATCGCATAATATCAGCTCGGCTATATTTTCGATTATGTCTGCAAAATACTCCTGCTTATCGGGAGACAGCTTGTGAAGAGCAGATAACATTCTTTCTTCCGGTGACAACTTCGGCACATTATTCTCAGGTATAATTTTGCTCACAGGAATATCCATCGCTTTACAAATTTTGATGATAGTTTCTATGGTAGGGCATTTTTCGCCCCTTTCGATACAGCCATAATAAGAAGTATGGATACCAGCCCGATAAGCAAGTTCTTCCTGATTTAGCTCCTGCTTTCTCCTCTCATTTCTTATCCTCTTGCCTATCTCCTTTGTCAACTCATTTCGTTCCATAGAACAACCCCACACTCAATAAATATTATTTCTTATATTATACGACAGGTTTAGAGTTTATACAAACACCTTTGGAATATATTAATTGAGATTATATGTTCTAAAGATGTTGACATTGCAATCGAATTATGATATAATTAGATTAACCCAATAAGGGATATAAAAAGACGAGGAGGTGAAAAAAATGTTTGACAACGCAGGGCAAAAACTAAAAGGTCTAGCCAAATTTATTTTTGGATTCATAGTTGTTGTAAGCTGTTTATTAGCAATTATAGGTATGAAATCTGCCGGTGGGGTAACACTTCTTTTGATACCCGCAGGAATAGTAGTTGGTTGGCTTAGCAGTATTTTATTATATGCTTTCGGTGAATTATGCGAAAACGTGAATAATATTGCATATTACAATGGAACAGCAAAGAAAACCGTTTCTCCGTCACAGCCGGTTTCCCACAATTATAATAACACTGCTCCCAAAACCCCTATTAAAAAATCTTTATCCGACAACACTTCTTACTGGATATGTCCTGAATGTGACGAAAAAAACAGTTCGCAAGCACGTTTTTGCAGAAGCTGTGGCTATCAAAGATAACAAAAATCCCCCGAAGCACGAAGCCTCGGGGGATAAATATTTGTTGCAATAATGGGGATTAGCCCAGCTCTGCGAAGTACTTGATAGTTCTAACCATCTGAGAAGTGTAGGAGTTCTCGTTGTCGTACCAAGAAACAACCTGAACCTCGAACAGATCATCAGCGATCTTAGAAACCATAGTCTGAGTAGCATCGAACAGAGAACCAAATCTCATGCCGATAACGTCAGAAGAAACGATAGGATCGGTGTTGTAACCGAAGCTCTCGGAAGCAGCAGCCTTCATAGCCTCGTTGATACCCTCAACGGTAACGTCAGCCTTCTTAACAACTGCGGTCAGGATAGTGGTAGAACCTGTTGGAACAGGAACTCTCTGTGCAGAACCGATCAGCTTGCCGTTCAGCTCAGGGATAACCAGACCGATAGCCTTAGCAGCACCGGTGCTGTTAGGAACGATGTTAGCAGCGCCAGCTCTGGCTCTTCTCATATCGCCCTTTCTGTGAGGACCATCGAGGATCATCTGATCGCCTGTGTAAGCGTGGATAGTGCTCATGATACCGCTCTGGATAGGAGCATAATCGTTCAGAGCCTTAGCCATAGGTGCCAGGCAGTTAGTGGTGCAGGATGCAGCAGAAATGATCTTGTCATCCTTAGTCAGGGTCTTCTCGTTAACAGAGAAAACGATGGTAGGCAGATCGTTGCCTGCAGGAGCAGAGATAACTACCTTCTTAGCGCCGGCATCAATGTGAGCCTGGCTCTTAGCCTTTGAGCAGTAGAAACCTGTGCACTCCAGAACAACGTCAACACCCAGCTCGCCCCAAGGCAGCTCAGCAGCGTTAGCCTTAGCGTAGATCTGCAGGGTCTTGCCGTCAACAGTGATGGTGTTAGCCTCGTCATCAGCGGAAACAGTGTGAGTGTTCTCACCTATTCTGCCGCAGTAACCGCCCTGAGCGGTATCGAACTTCAGCAGGTTAGCCAGCATAGAAGGCTTAGTCAGGTCGTTGATAGCAACGATCTCATAACCCTCTGCACCGAACATCTGTCTGAAAGCCAGACGGCCGATACGACCAAAACCATTAATTGCAACTTTTACATTTGCCATTGTATTGTACCTCCTAGAAAAAATTTCTGTATCTATTATACACCATTTGCCCGAACTTTTCAAGTCTTTTTCCAAAAAAACTTTATATTTTTTAAAACTTGGTCATTCTGTTCAGTATATATCGGTATTGGTGGAAATTTTGGCATAATGTTGACATCACGGCGCTTCTGTAATATAATTGTATTGATGTGAGGTGATAAAATGACTGTTGAAGAGATCGTGAAAAAATACGGCAGAAGTATCTCGGAAAAGCTGGCTGACTTTCTTTTTGCAGATGTGGGCGACAGCGATGACATAGCATTGATAAAAGGTTTTCTTGCGGCTGACGACACCGAAAAAAAGCTAAAATACGGTGATATGCTAAACACTGACACAAAGCGCGTCGGCATTTTCCTTGACGGTAATCAATATATCATCGCGTCTGACGGCAAAACTGTGCATATCATCGACGCTGTGGCGGAAGAATTTGGCAGTTCTCCCGCCGAGTCGTTCGTCACTTTGGCTGAGATGTACTTTCTTCTCGACCATAAAGAAGAGTTCATACATTATGTGAAAGAACACTGACAAATAGCTGAAAACAGGTCATAACAGCCCGAAATGCTTGACAAATCAAAGGTTTGATGGTATAATATATTTGTGTAAATATTTTAATTCGTCTGACGGCAGATAAATATAAAACGCCGCAGACAGACTTTTTTTGTGAGAAGATAAGCGAAAGGATAGAGGCTTAGTGGGCTTAAACAGATTTGGTCTTGCCCTGTCTCGGTGGACTGCTGCAATTTTTGCTGCGGTCTTGCTTGCGTCAGGGCAGTTTTTATTGACTGCAAGCGCTTATGATTACAGCACCATCTCGGGTTCTGATGCGACAGGTGCTTCGATAAGCGGATATGAATCGGCTGTTGCCATTAATGTTGCAGACTTCGGGGCAGACAGCACAGGCAGCAAGAACTCTGCCGCCGCCATTCAGAAAGCGCTTGATTATGCAGGCGACCATGCAAGCGACAAAACACAGGTAAAAGTTATCGTGCCTGAGGGTACTTACAGTATAGGAAGCTGTCTGTACATTCACTCAAACACATGGCTTTACCTTCAGAATGCCACACTGAGGAAGGATTTTCAGGGCGGCTGTCTGATAATGAATTACCTGGAGAATTCAAAAGGCGGCTTCAACAGCACGCATAACATTATAATTGAGGGCGGCTGTCTTGACGGCAACACCTACGGCGGAAACGTTAAGGCGTTTTCAACTATCAGGATGGGACATCTGCATGACCTGTGGGTGAAAAACGTTGATTTCAAAGACAATTTCAACTGTCACCTGCTGGAACTTGGCGGAATAAAGAATGTCACGGTAGAGGGGTGCAGTTTTCACCAGTATTACGGTCCTAAATACAAAGAGGCGATACAGTTCGATATACTTAACAACGAGAACCTCTTTGTCGGGTTTGAACCCTTTGACGATACGCCATGCGATAACGTGGTCATCAAGAACAACAGTTTTTATGACCTGATGCGCGGTATTGGTTCACACTCTGCTACAATAGGTGAGTATTACACAAATTTTCGGATAAGCGACAATACTTTCAATAACATATATGATTCGGCTATAATAATGGAGAACTACCGCAGATGCACCATTGAGAACAATACAATGACTAACGTGGGAAGCGGTATTGATTTCAAAAACATGACTTATCTGGAAGTATCGGGGTATAACGCACCTGTTGCAGGCTACGGCGGGGTGTATGACAAGATAAACGATTTTTCGGATACTATTATAAAAGGCAACAATATAGTTACGACAGTCACTGATGAATGTCCGAAACCGTTCGGCGTGAACCTGTATGGAAAACTGGTGCAGAACAGCACTTTCCCCGACCACGATTATAAAGTTGAGGGCGTTCTGATAGAGTCAAACAACATCACCACAGCGGGAACCGCTTTACAGATGACCGATGCATCGGGCGTTATAGTTGATTCTAACGTTCTTGGCACTGCGGCTGACGGCGATTTATATGAGAACAACCTGATAAACGTCAAATACTCCAACGAAGTTACCGTAAAAAATAACAGCATGATAGGCAGTAATTACCATTCGATAGCAGTTGTGGGAGGGGCTGGCAACGTTTTGGAGTCAAACAACTGCATGAACAGTGCCGCAAGCGGAATATCGGTCGATAAAAACGCTTCGCTGAAAATAACGGGCAACACCATACAGAACTCCGTTCAAAGCGCCATCGCTGTTAACGGAGGTTCAGATGCCGCGATAAAGGGCAATACAATAACAGGAAGTGACGCAAGCGGTGTACAGATAGAAGATACGACTGATATTAATATAACAGGAAATACCATAAGCGGCTGTGTCACGGCAGGCATCAGCGCAGGAGAGAATTCCACTGCGTTTGTCAACAATAATGACTTTACAGATAACAACAGTGCAAAATATGCGGGACAGATATTCGCCATGCCTGTAACAGCACTGACTGCTGACGGCGTTTACGGAGATCATGTACAGATCTCATGGCTAAGCAAAGGCAGTACAGACGGTTATTCTGTAAAGCGCAGAAAAGCTGACACAGATGATGTATTTGAGGAAGTGGCACTGGTCAGCACACCAAGCTATATCGACGAGATGCTGCCCTCAAAAACTAAGTTTGAATACAGGGTGGATTCAATTCTCGATACAGGCAGTGAGCGGACTGAAAGCAGTTCGGATACGATCACTGTCAGAACTAAAGCTCCGCTGAATGAATGCACTTCCGATATAGGAAAGGTATACAGATACAGCGGAAAAAGGATAGAACCTGATTTCAATTTAAGCCTGGAGGGACAGAAACTTCAGAAGGATATTGATTACAAAGTCAAGTACTACAATAATCTTGCAGCAGGCAAGGCAACTGCTGTAATTACAGGCTGCGGTGAATTTTACGGTTTTAAGGAATTCGATTTTAATATCAGCCTGACAAAAGGTTCGACTGTCAGCGCAGGCACAAACACTTCTATGGTACTGACAGGAAGATCAAGTGAAAAATACGAGGTCAAGACCATAAGCGCCGCACCTTCGCTGAACAGCGAGATACGAAAACCCAACGAAAATTCGGAACTGCTGGGAGCGCTCGACAACGCCAAGAACATAAACAGCCTGCGCATTTATTCACGAAGGCTGAATACCACAAGCGATATTCCTTTCTACGGGCTGTGGTTCTGACAAAAATCATACAAAATATTACAAAGCCGACCCGATCAAAGGTCGGCTTTTTGCATTCATAAAAAATTTACATTTGTTCTATAATTGATAGCATATTTTAACTATTGAAAACGGCGTATTTACGTGTTATTCTCCAAAGAAAATTAATGAAGCATGAACACATCTTATGTGCTTAATAAAATACTATTGACAAATCAAACGATAAATGCTATAATTTATTTAATAGATTAGTACCTTTTTACATTTTTAGTAATTAATTCGTATTTAAACTTTATAATTGTTAAGGAGCAGTATGATATGACACACAAAAAAGCAAAATTTCTGCAAATAAGCGGCGCGTTAATGTGCGTGCTGGCGATATTGATGTGTATGATAAACTTTTTGGCGCTTCCTGCAAAGGCGGCACAGGCTGAGCTAAATATTATTGCAAAACAGCATGATAAAGGCATTGAGGGCGTGCAGTGGCAGCTGTTCAGGGTCGGTGAAAAAAACGGCTCGGTCTATATGCTGACAGGTGATTTCGCGGGCTACCCTGTTGACCTGAGCAAAGCAAGCACAACTTCTGAGGTGCAGAACGCGGCTAACACGCTGGCAAATTATGCAAAGCTCGATAAGCTGAAAGCCTTATCAGAAGCGGCATCCGACGAAAATGGCAGCGCTGTGCTGACAGGTGTTGGGGAAGGCATTTTTCTGGTAGTCGGCAGTGAGGTCATTGTCGAAAACAAAAAGTTCATACCTGCGTCGATGCTGACGGAATTCAGCGAAGATCAGCTGAAAAGCGGAAATATCAATATCTATGCAAAATTCTCAACAGAGGATATTACAGCTGAGACCTCTGAATACGGCGTTGAAAAGATATGGCTGAACGCTGAGACAAGAACTCTGCCCGAAAGCATAAGTGTTGAGATCTACAAAGATAACGTGCTTGCAGAAACGGTCACGCTGAATAAGGAAAATGGCTGGAAGTATTACTGGACAGGTGACAGCAGGGCTGTATGGAACGTCAAGGAAACCGAGATACCCGACGGCTGTACTGTTATTTATAAGGAAGCGGGTACAGTTTTCAGGATAGAAAACACCTATACTGATGATTCGAGCCTGCCTGACGGCTATGATTCGGGCAGCAGCGACATACACACGCCCGATGACAGCAGCAATAAGGACAGTGCGACCAATTCTGACAACAGCGGAGAGATCATCACCTCAGAAGCTGACAGCCACAAACCTCAAGGAGACTCGTCAAACACTGAACAGATCACAAGTGAGGACAACAGCAGTTCTAAGGACTCGGCTGTAAGCAGTCGGGACAGCTCGAAACCTAACGACAGCAAGTCTGACTCTGTTACAGGTACGGGAACAGGCACAGGCGGAGGCACAACTAATACTTCCCTGCCGCAGACAGGTTCACTCTGGTGGCCTGTACCGATAATGGCAGGCGCAGGCTTACTGCTTATGGCGGCAGGTCTTAGAGTGAGCAGAAAAAAAGGAAACTAGAGGATAGCGTGAATAATGGCTAAAAGACGCATTATCGGACGCATAATGATAGTTCTGGGAGCAGCGCTGATAACCGCAGCGCTGCTCCTTGTTGCGTATAATTACTATCACGAATCAAAAAGCAAAGCTGCAATGGACAACGTGCTTGTCAAACTGGAAAACAAGATACCCGAACAGCCTCAGCAGGAAGATAATATCGAAAGCGCATCGCCGTTCGCTGTGTTTGAACAGGAAGAAATATCGCACACAGATGAACCTGAGCCGCCCGCTGAAGAGGAAGCTCCCACTGTCGATATTGACGGCAGGATCTATATGGGACTGTTGACCATGCCCACACTGGGGCAGGAATTTCCTGTCATAAAAGGCTGGAGCTATGACGATATGAACATAGCACCGTGTCAGTACAGCGGCACACGGGCAGGGCGCGACCTTATCATATGCTCACATAATTACGCAGGTTTTTTTGACAGTCTCGAAGAACTTCGCACGGGAGATGAGGTTATATTCACTGACCTGAATGGCAGAAAATTCACCTACGAGATAAGCTATACCGAGCTTATCAGCGGCTGGGACGGCAACAAAATGTTCGCAGGGGCAAAAACCGACTGGGATATGACCCTGTTCACCTGCACATGGAGCGGTTACAGCCGTGTTACCTGCCGATGTGTTCTCAAAAAATGACGATCGCACACTATTATTTCAACTCCCAATTTTGATGTGTATTGCTGATGATACACAACCAAATTGGGATTCTTTCAATATGAAAAATTGTGATATAATATATTTAACGAGGGCTAAATACAGCCCTCGTTTGTGCATTTGACAAAATTTCGGGTGTAAACGATTGCTTGCAGATTACCCCCTTGCAATTTCGGAAAAATTGCGCTATACTATGACACATACGTTAAATTATGAGAATGAGGTGCATCAATGAGTATTTTTGAAACTAACTTCGCAAGAGAGAACGCCCGCTATGAAGCGCTCATAACCCGCCCTAACAAGGTCTCGGGCAGCTATAACGGCATCTATGACAGATATGTACACCCTGTACTTACCGCCGCCCACGCCCCGCTGATATGGCGCTATGACTTTGACCCCGCTTCCAATCCTTACTTTATGGAAAGACTTGGCATTAACGCGGTGCTGAATTCGGGCGCTATTTACATGAACGGCAAATATTACCTGGTTGCAAGAGTTGAGGGCAACGACAGAAAGAGCTTTTTCGCGGTAGCTGAGAGCGAGTCGCCCACAGAGGGTTTCCGTTTTTGGGACTTCCCTGTTCAGCTTCCCGATACCGAACCCGATGAAACAAACGTCTACGACATGCGCCTTACTCAGCACGAGGACGGCTGGATATACGGCGTTTTCTGTTCTGAGAGCAAGGACAAGTCGGTGAACGACCTTTCCGCCGCTGTTGCGCAGGCGGGCATTGTCAGGACCAAAGACCTGAAAACGTGGGAGCGTCTGCCGAACCTGAGATCAAAGTCACCCCAGCAGAGGAACGTTGTTCTGCACCCCGAATTTGTTGAAGGCAAATATGCGTTCTACACCCGCCCGCAGGACGATTTCATCGAAACAGGTTCGGGCGGAGGCGTGTGCTTCGGGCTTTGCGAGGATATTACCGACCCCGTAATATGCACAGAAGAAGTTGTGGTCTCCCCAAGAATATACCACACCATCACCGAGTCAAAGAACGGCGCTGGCGCAGTGCCCATCAAGACCGAAAGGGGCTGGATACATATCGCACACGGCGTTCGCAACACTGCGGCAGGTCTCAGATATGTCATCTACGTTTTTGCAACCGACCTCAACGACCCCAAAAAGCTGATTGCCGCACCATCGGGCGTGTTTATCGCTCCTCACGGGCGTGAAAGGGTGGGCGATGTATCGAATGTCTGCTTCACCAACGGCGCAGTGGTCAACGAAAAGGGCGAGGTCTACATCTACTACGCTTCCAGCGACACAAGAGTGCATGTAGCCGCTACCACCATCGACAAGCTGGTGGACTACACCTTCAACACCCCGTCTGACCCGCTGAGGTCGGTGGACTGCGTAAAGCAGAGATGCGAACTTATCGAGAAAAATCTGAAATTTCTGAACAAATAAAGCAAAACAGCACTGACGTGAAGTCGGTGCTGTTTTATGTTAAACGAAATAGATCTCATGTAATTCAGCGCTCACAGCCACAAAAAGTGTCTGCGAGCGCTGAATGCTTTTTTACAATTATTTATCTGTCCTCTTTGTCGATGCCGAAAATCATTCTCAGTATGCCCGACAAGATCTTCGGGCTTTTTACCACAACAACCTTCATAAGTATTACCTCCTGTCAACTGACATGCCTTGTGCTGTTCACCAGGCTCGGTATATACTATTCTGCGGTCATGTTTTTGGTGACTACCTCACCCGCGACTGTATCGCAAGCAGTCTGCCGTCTGTGAACTCCACTTCGGCAAAGTCGGCGGTTATCTCGTTTGAGACACCAAGCGTCACCGCATCAGTGAGGGTGACATTCTCGGCAAGGTATTTCGTGCCCCTGATGGTCAGCCCCTTTACCTCAGCAGAATATGCGAACAGCGAAAGCGAAAAGCCCTCTTTATAGGGTATCTTGTGACACCCGCTGTCATAGATCTCAGCTATATCATCATCACCGATAATAACACCTCTGCCGCCGTTGTCGGCTATCATCGCAAGGCAAGCTATATTTCCTATCATGTGATCCAGTCTGCCGCCGCACGCGCCGTATATGAAGAACTCCCTGTAACCCATGCCCAGCGCTGTTCTCACAGCAAGCATAAGGTCGGTATCGTCCTTTTCGACGGGGTAGACTTTTACGTTCTCACCCTCAGGCTTGTAGTTCAGCGAATCGAAATCGCCCAGCACAAGGTCAGCCTTTATGCCAAGACTTTCCGCCAGCGCCAGCCCCTTGTCAGCGCATATGACGAACGCACCGTTTATGACCTCAGCAGAAACATTATCCGCCCTGACAGCATCGCCGCCCGCAAAAATAATACAGCGCTCAATCATTTTTGTACTCCCATTCTTTAAGCTGTTTGGCTTCTTCATACATCTGCACATAGCTGTCGAACCGCGACTGCGGTATCTCCCCCGATTTAACAGCCTCTATCACCGCACAGCCCTTTTCCTTAGTGTGACTGCAATCGGGGAAGCGGCACTTGTCGGTGAAGTCAGCAAACTCCACAAAACAGCCCGCCAGCTTATCCTTAAAAATAATATCGTACCTGTTAGTGTCAAAGGACGAAAATCCCGGTGTGTCAGCGATATAGCCGCCGCCCTCCAGTTTGTAGAGCTGTACATGACGGGTGGTATGCCTGCCCCTGCCCAGTTTTTTGCTTATCTCACCGGTTGCCAGCTCCAGTTCGGGGAACATATTGTTGAGCAGTGAGGACTTTCCAACGCCCGTGTTGCCTGTAAAAGCTGACAGCTTGCCCTGTAACATAGCCTTGACCTCAGCACTGCCCTCGCCCGTTACATTGTCGCACTCAAAAACATCTATTCCCGCACTGCGGTATATCTCAGCCAGTTCTGCGCCTGACTGCTTATCCACTTTCGTGAACACTACCACAGGTCTTATGCCCTTGAACACGGCGATAGCGATAAACTTATCAAGCAGAAGCGTATTTGGGCGCGGCTCGACGGTCGATGACACGAACACCAGCAAGTCAAGGTTAGCCAGCGGAGGTCTGATAAGTTCAGAGCTTCTGGGAAGTATCTCCTCGATCACAAAGCCCTCGCCCGCCGCCGTAAAATTCACACGATCACCGCACATGGGCGAGATCTTCTTCTTGCGGAAAACGCCCCGCGCATTACATTCATATATGCCGTCGGAGGCATCTACTGTGTAGAGACCTCCGATAGCTTTCGTTATTATTCCTGTCATGTTACGTTACTGAGCAGGAGTTTCGCCGTTTACAGGTGCCTCAGTGGACGGATAATCTGTCGGCTGAGGTGCATCTGTCTGCTGAGGAGCTTCAGTCTGCTGCTGTGTATCAGTAGGCTGAGACTCTTCCGGCTGTGTTGACTGAGTTTCACTCTCCGAAGTGCTGGATGCTGTGGTGGTCGGTGTTATAGCCAGCAGACCATCCTTATTGAGCGAACCAACTGTCTCTACCGTGCCTTCATCATAATTGACATTGAATACACCGTAGTTTACAGATTTACCTGTTTCTTCATTTCTGATAGAAACGGTAAGTGTTTCTTTCTTCTTACCCTTAACTTCAATGTTAAGTCTTGAGCCTGCAACAGTCTCGGCATTAGAAACGGACTGTGTACCGACAACGTTGCCGTTCTTGTATATCTCAATGGAATATGCACCATGCAGACCCTCAGGCATCTCGATACTAAGAGTAATGGTTATAGGATCTGTCTCGCCTGTGGAAACGTAGATGGTAACTTCTGTACCCTGATCCACCAGCTTATCAGGTTCAATGGACTGGTCGATGACCTTGCCCTTGTCACCGTCGTGAGGAAGATCCTGAACATCAGCGACCAGCTTATTCTCCTTGAGGATAGTGATAGCCTTTTCTTTGGTCAGACCAACGACATTAGGAACTTTCTTCTTAGTGTTCAGCGGGCCCTTGCTGACATACAGCGTTACATTACCGCCCTCAGCGAACTCAGTACCTGCGGGAGGCTCGGTCTTGATAACGATGCCCTCAGGAGTATTGTCATCAAACAGAGTTCTGAGAACGACATTGAAGTTAGCGGCAATAAGTCCGCTCTCGGCAACTTCGGATTCAGAACCCGAAACATCAGGGATAACAGCCATTCTCTTACCCTTGCTGACCTTCAATGTGATAGTAGTGCCTTCCTTGACAGCCTTACCTGCTGACTGGCTCTGCCAGAAGATCTTACCTTCTTCATACTCGACATTGTATTCGTTCACAAGGTCAAACTGGAGTTTATCATTCCAGTCCTGCTGTACCTGAACGATGTTCTTGCCAACAAAATTGGGCAGTGTAACGTTGCTTGTGTGTATGCCCGTTGTCGTACCGTCATTAGTGAAAGCCTTGATAACAGTCCAGCCGATGATACATGCAGCAACTATAACAACAGCAACTGTGACTGCCAGAAGTATAGGCACTACATAAGAGCGTTTCTTGCCTTCCTCCTCATCATCATCATCGTCCTCATCATCATATTCATCTTCATCATAATCGTCATCTTCGTCATAGTATTCATCATCTTCTTCATAATACTCATCGTTGATGACGGGTTTTCTGTTGACATTGTCATTAACAGGATAAAATCCCGCATTGTCAGCCACAGGAACAGCACCGTTCTTATATCCGAATACAACAGACTGATTGAGTTTGAATGTATCAATATCCCTTATCATCTCAGCAGCCGACTGATAGCGCTGTGCAGGCTGTTTTTCCATCGCATGTATAACGATCTCTTCCAGAGCCTCAGGGATAGCGGGCATTATCTCTCTTGGCGGGATAGCGGTCTCCTGCATATGCTTGAGAGCAACATTCACAGCAGTATCACCGTCAAAAGGCTTTCTGCCTGTCAGCATCTCGTAGAGCATAACGCCCACCGAGTAAATATCCGATCTCTCATCGGTCATCTCACCCTGCGCCTGCTCGGGCGAGATGTAGTGTACAGAGCCGATAGCCTTATCGGAAAGCGTTTTACCGTCGATCCTTGAAAATCTCGCGATGCCGAAATCCATGACCTTTATCGTGCCATCGGTAAACAGCATGATATTCTGCGGCTTGATGTCTCTGTGAACTATGCCCTTATCGTGAGCGTGCTGAAGCGCACGAAGTATCTGTGTTATAAAGTGCAGAGCATCTTTCCATTTAAGCACGCCCTGCTGTTCGATAAACTCTTTCAAAGTGATACCGTCGATATACTCCATGACGATAAACTGTATCTCATCAGTGAAACCCACATCGTATATCTTCACGATATTCGGGTGGGAAAGCACTGCTATCGCCTTGCTCTCGTTCCTGAATCTTCTCAGGAATTCCTCGTTGCCCGAAAACTCAGGCTTAAGGATCTTCACAGCCACAGGACGGTTCTCCATAACGTCCTGCGCCTTATAGACATCAGCCATTCCGCCAACGCCTATAAGCTCGGTAATTTCATATCTGCCATCCAGCTTCTTACCGATATTAGAATCCATTTTATTCAACTCCTAAACTAAATTATTGTCTCATCAGTTTGCTATAATGGCAGCGGTTATATTATCTCTGCCTCCGCATTCATTTGAATAGTCAATGAGCTTCTTTACCGCTTCATCAAGATTATTCCCGAAAACAGTGTAATAGATAAACTCATCACTGCAATACCCCGATAATCCGTCCGAACACAGCACAACTGCAAAATTATCCGACTCGTAGCACTCGAAATAATCCACCTCAACGTCAGGCTCAACGCCGACTGCTCTGGTAATCACATTTCTCATCGGGTGAACTTTTGCAGCATCAGCTGAGATCTTTCCGCTCTGCACCAGTGTTTCCACATAAGTGTGATCGGAAGTGATCTGGCTGATCCCATCTTTTTTCAGCAGATATGCCCTGCTGTCGCCCACATTGACAACGAATATGTTTTTACCGTTGACAAGTGCTGCAACGCAGGTCGTACCCATTCCATTTTTATCAATATCCTCAATGCTTTTCTCATACACACAGGTATTTGCATAATGTACAGCATTGAGGAGCAGATTTCTGATGGAATTCTCATTCATGTCGGGTCGGAAATTCTCCTGCACCCTTCCAATAAACTTATCCACAGCAAGCTGACTGGCAACACCGCCGGATGCCGCACCGCCCATGCCGTCACAAACAGCCGCGATGCAGATATTTTCGCCCAGAGACTCTACCCTGACTCTGTCCTGATTTTCCTCCCTGTTGAGACCAATATCCGTACCATACGCCAAAAACATACAGCTCACCGCCTTTCCTTAAATTTCATATTCACGCCTCAACTGACCGCATGCAGCGTCAATGTCAGCGCCAAGTGTCCTTCTTACAGTCGCGTTCAGCCCGAGACTCTCCAGCCGCTTCTGAAACTTCATCGCCGCCTTTCTGTCTGACCTGTAATCGCGTTCTTTGATCTTATTGACGGGTATTATATTTACGTGGCACACGAACCCTCTCAGCAGAGCAGCAAGTTCCTCAGCCGCCGCCTGAGAGTCATTATGACCGTCGATCAGCGCATATTCAAAAGAGATGCGTCTGCCCGTCACCTTGAAATAATACTTGCAGGCTTCCATAAGCTCAGCAATGTCGTACCTGTTGTTTACAGGCATTATCTCACTCCTCGCCCTGTTGTTGGTGGCATGGAGTGAGACTGACAGCGTTATGCCCAGCTTCAGTTCGGCAAGCTCATATATTCGCGGCACCAGCCCGCAGGTCGATACAGAAACATGTCTCAGCGACATATTCATGCCCGCCTCGCAGGAAAGCACCTTCAGAAAGCCCACAACATTGTCGTAATTATCCAGTGGCTCACCGATGCCCATAAGCACCGCACCGCCTATCTTCCTGCCGCTGTCGCGTTCAGCCTCATAAATTTGCAGAAGTATCTCCGAAGCCGAAAGGTCACGCTTATAGCCTGCGATAGTAGAAGCGCAGAACTTACAGCCCATCTTACAGCCCACCTGCGTTGAAACGCAAACGGTATTGCCGTGATTATACTCCATTATGACGCTCTCGACATGGTTGCCGTCAGGAAGCCTATACAGATATTTTACAGTATTATCGGTATTACTTTCAAGTCTTTTTACGATAAATAGTGATTTTAGACAAAATATTTTTTTGAGCCTATCCCTCAATTGTACAGATAGGTTAGTCATTTTATCGAAATTATCCACCCTTTTGACATGCAGCCACTCAAATATCTGTTTTGCGCGGAATTTTTTCTCCCCGATCAGCAATATCTGCTCTTCGAGTTCTTCGGGCATCAGCCCGAGAATATCTATCCTGCCGTCATCAGTATAACTCAGCATGCCGTCACCCCCGCTTTCTCAGCTTTGCGGTGAAAAAGCCGTCAGAGCCATACATCTCAGGCGTTATCGTCTGCATAAAATCATCACCGTCAGGCTCAAAATCATCATGCTCAGCCAGAAATCTCTTCACAACATCATCATTCTCAGCCCGTGACACAGTACATGTGGAGTAGACCATCAAGCCTCCCGCCTTGACATATCGTGATGCAGTGTCAAGTATTTCATACTGCACCTGCGGCAGACGTTCAAACTCAGCGGGATCTTTATACTTGATCTCAGGTTTGCGCCTGATAACGCCCAGCCCCGAACACGGAGCATCTACCAGCACCCTGTCCGCCTGCGGCAGTTTATCATTGAACACCTTTGCGTTGTTAACATCTGCGGTAACACAGGTGAGTCCCAGCCTTTCAGCACCGCTTTTTATCAGCTTTACTCTATTCGGGTGCAGGTCAAAAGCCAACACTCTGCCCTCGTTGCCCATCATTTCGGCGATGGTGAAGGTCTTTCCGCCGGGTGCGGCGCAGAGGTCAAGCACGGTATCGCCTGCCTGCGGGTCAAGCGCCTTGCAGCAAAGCTGACTGGCAATATCCTGCACATGGAAGCGTCCCTGCCTGTAAGCCTTCGTCTTTTCCACCGCACCTGCATTCGCAAGATGCACTGTGTGATCTGATATACTGCTCCGCTCGAAAGTAACGCCCTCAGCCGCCAGCATATCCAGCGTTTCCTCAACAGTGCCTGCCAAGTTATTTATCCTGACAGTCGTTGACGCTCTCCCGATGGAGCTTTTAAGCAGTGACAAGCATTTTTCCTTGCCATATTCAGTGAGCCATTTTCTCACCAGCCATTCGGGACAGGAATATTCCAGCGACAGCCGCCCGACTTCTGTATCAGTCTCAGGCAGAGCCTTATCACGCCTGATAAACTCCCTCAGCAGACCGTTCACAAATCCCGCAGATGCAGGATTTCTCAGCTTCTTAGCCATCTCCACAGACTCATCTACTGCCGCATTATCGGGCACTGAGTCCATGTATTTCAGCTGGTACAGACCGCTTCGCAGTATGTTCCTCAGCGTATGGTTCAGCTTGTTCTTAGGGTTCTTTGAAAGCTCTGCTATTATCGCATCAAGCGTCAGCTGTCTTTCAATAACGCCGTAAAACAGCGCTGAAATGAATTTTTTATCGCGCTTGTCGAAATCGCTTCTCGTCAGCGCCTCGTCAAGCAATATATTAGAGTATGAACTGTTTTCGTCAAGCCTAGTCAGCAGCTTGACGGTAAACCTTCTGGTATTTCCCAATCAGCTATCCTCCATCTGACAAGTATTGATACTTGTCATTCTCCAAGTACAGTACCTTCTGTTACGGGTTTACCGCGCAGATAGTCGGCTGTTGCCATTCTCTTTGAGCCTTCAGCCTGTATTTCGGTCAGTTTGACCATTCCATCGCCGCAGGCAACCGTCAAGTCTTTTGCGTTGACAACTGTTCCTGCCGACTTATCGGTGCTTCCTGCCACTATCTCCGACCTGTACACCTTTATACGCTTGCCGCCTATCGTGGTAGTAGCGCATGGCCAGTCTGACAGTCCGCATATCTGCTTATGGACAGCCCTTGCCGACTTACTGAAATCTATCGGCGAAAGTTCTTTTGTCAGCATCGGCGCGTAGGTCGCTTCCTCCTCGTTCTGCGGGACAGGGGTTATCTCACCCTTTTCCAGCTTATCAAGTGTTTCAACGATAAGTTCAGCGCCCATGTCAGCCAGCCTGTCGAACAGTTCTGCCGCTGTTTCATTCTCGCCTATCTCGGTTTCAGACTTTAGAAGCATATCGCCCGTGTCAAGCCCTTCGCCCATGAGCATAGTGGTGATGCCCGTTGTCTTTTCATCGTTAAGCACAGCCCACTGTATGGGACCTGCCCCGCGATATTTCGGCAGAAGCGAGCCATGCACGTTCACACAGCCCAGCCGCGGTATATCCAGCACCGCTTTCGGCAGTATCTTGCCGTAAGCCGCCACCACGATGCAGTCAGGTGCAAAGTCCTCAATTACCTTGATGAACTCCTCACCGCCGTTTTTCAGGCTTTTCGGCTGATATATCGGTATATCCTTATCCAGCGCGAATACCTTCACAGGCGGCGGGACCAGCTTGTAGCCCCTGCCTTTAGGCTTATCGGGCTGGCAGAACACAGCCTGTATTTCATGCCCCGCATCGTACAGTGCTTTTATTGACGGCACTGCAAAATCGGGCGTTCCCATGAAAACTATCTTCATTGTTCCTGCACCTCAGCATATTCCTCGATTATCTCGGTAAACAGGTGACCGTCAAGGTGTGCAGTTTCGTGGCAAACAGCCTGTGCGAACAGGTCGCTGACCTCCATCTCGTACCACTCGCCGTTCCTGTCCTGCGCCTTGAACCTTACGGTCTTTGGTCTGGTGACATATCCCCACTCATTCGGGCAGGAAAGACAGCCCTCCAGCACGTACTGAGTTTCCTCAGACTTCCATGTGATCTCGGGGTTTATCAGTTCATAAACATTCCCGTCGCCCACATCTATTATGCAGAAGCGCCTGAGTATCGCCACCTGCGGCGCAGCCAGACCGACACCGTTTGCCTGTGCCAGTGTTTCGCGCATATCGTCAAGCCATGTCCACAGCTTCTCATCAAACTTCTCGACAGGCTTGCACTTTTTGTGGAGCATTTCATCGCTCTTGTTCAAAATATTTCTGACAGCCATTTAACTCTTCCTTTCTAAAGCCCTATATCACCGTTTATATCAGCGTAGATACGGACTTCCTTAAAGTCCTTGTTATCATTGAGGTCTTTCAGCACAGCATTTATCATCTGCCTGAAAAGCCTGGTATTTTTTGATTTTAATATCAGCCTGTACCTGAACTTGCCGTTGATGACCTCCAGCGTGCATGGCGCAGGTCCTATGGCGCGCAGCGGGAAATCTACCTTATTCGTGCGAATATACTGCGCTATGAACTGCGTCACATGGTCAGCAGCGCGGATCGCCCTGCTCTCCATCGTGCTTGCGAAGCCTATCACACATATATCGCAGCACGGAGGGTATATCAGCGACTGTCTCAGCGCTATCTCCTCTTCGTAGAACTCGTCATAGTTCTGGTCGGCTGCCAAATTCAGTACATAATGGTCGGGCACGAAAGTCTGTATGAATGCAGCGCCGGGCTTGCTGCCCCTGCCGCTGCGTCCCGCCACCTGTGTCAGCAGCGAGAAAGTCCTCTCGTAACTTCTGAAATCCCCCGTGAACAGCGCTTTGTCCAGCGAGATGACCCCCACCAGCGTCACATTCGGGAAATTCAGCCCCTTTGCTATCATCTGTGTGCCGAGCATTATATCATATTCGTGGTTCTCGAACGCCTTGAACTTCTCTTCATACGCATAGCGCGAAGTAGTGGTATCAGCGTCCATTCTCAGTATCCTCGCATCGGGGTAGATGCGTGCCACCTCGTCCTCGACCCGCTGTGTACCGACACCGCTGGACTTCAGCTTATCCGAACCGCAGTTCGGGCAGACGGCATTGTTATCCATCGTATAGCCGCAGTAATGGCACATGAACCTGTTGTTCTTGCGGTGATAAGTCAGCGGTATGCTGCATTTCGGGCATACCACAGGCTGTCGGCAGCTGCGGCAGCTTATGTAGGTGGTAAATCCCCGCCTGTTCAGCAGAAGTATAGCCTGCTCGTTACGCTGCAGCGTACCTGTCAGCTCGTCAGCCAGCCTCCTGCTCAGCAGACTGTCATTCCCCTCAGCCGCCTCTGTCTGCATGTCGATTATCTCTACCTTCGGCAGAACAGCGTCCTTGTACCTATGTTTGAGCGTAAACATATGAAATCTGCCTGTCCGCGCATAGTAGAATGTTTCCAGCGACGGTGTAGCCGATGCCAGCAGCAGCAGCGCACCATTGTGACCGCAGCGCTGTATAGCCACATCTCTTGCATGGTAACGCGGTGTTGAGTCCGATTTGTAGGACTGTTCACCCTCTTCGTCCATTATGATCACACCGATGTCGGAAGCAGGCGCAAATACTGCACTTCTGGTGCCTATCACTATCCTCGCTTCGCCGCGCTTTATACGCTTGAATTCGTCCATACGCTGCCCCAGTGACAGCGATGAATGCAGCAGCGCTATGCTTTCGCCGAACAGCACTTTGAACCGCGCCACCATCTGCGGTGTCAGCGAGATCTCGGGAACAAGCATCATCGCTGTTCTGCCCATTTTCAGCACCGTGTCGATGACCTTGATGAACACCGAAGTCTTTCCGCTTCCGGTCACGCCGTACAGCAGTGCCCCCGCAGGCTTGCCCGCGCGGATAAGCGCCATTATGCCGTCAAAGGCAGCTGTCTGCTCTTCATTCAGCGTTATATCATCGGGACTTTCCCGCTCGGTTATCACACCAAGCGTATCCCGCATTACCTCCTGATCGTACACCCTGACAGCATTTTTGCCGCACAGCCGCTTTATTATGGTGGCAGTACAGCCCGTCATATAGCAAAGCTCTTTCACCGAAGCCGCGCCGCACTCTTCCAGCAGTTCAACGACTTTTTTCTGCTTAGGCGTAAGTTCAGCATCTTCATAGCCCTCAGCCAGTGCAGCCATCTTTACGCTTTCGTCCCCGACCTTTCGCTTGAAACTCTGTGTTTCCTCCACAAAGCCCTTGTCTATCAGCATATCCAGAGGCTTCTTCCTTGCGGGAAAAGCCTTTATATCGAGGAACTTGTCTATCTCCTGCTGATCCTCCGTAATTTCAAGAAAGTCGATTATCTCGGCTTCTTCGGGTGAAAGTCTTTCTTTCCGGATAAACGTGTTGACCAGCGCATAATGCAGATCAGCCTTATACGAAAAGCCCGTAGGCACAGCCGTCCTGAAAGCATCGTAATATGTGCAGAAGGTATTCTCCTTCAGCCAGAAGATAATTTTCAGTATCTCGTCAGTCACAAGGCACTCGCTGTCAACGACAGCAAGTATCGGTTTCAGCTTTCTGCCGCTCCCGTCATCATCGCAGAGCCTCGTCACCAGCCCGATAACACGGTTGTTTCCCCGCCCGAAGGACACGAACACCCTCATGCCCGCTCTTAGCTTCTGTCTGAATTTTTCGGGTACAAGGTAGCTGTACTCCGCATCAAAGCTGTATGCCGCGTGACTCAGCGCCACCATCGCAACAGCACCTGTATTCCCCATTTTTCTGACCTCCGCAAAGCCGATCTAAAATTCAGTTTTTAAGTGATGGATCTTCAACTATCCTGTATTCCCCTGCCGCGAACTCATCTACCGCAGTCTTTACAGGCTTCTCTTCCAGCGGCTTCTCGTTTTTGCTGGCTTCATCGGTTATCTCTCTTGCACGCTTCGCTACGGCGATAACCAGTGAATAATAACTCTCATTGTTCTTCAAAATCTGACAAATTGCAGGTCTAAGCATTTTCAAGCACCTCTCGTATCATTTTCTTAATATCTTCATTTTTTGGATCAAATCTCACAGCGGGATCTTTTATGCCCCTGATGCCGTCGATCACGGCACAGAAGTCTATCACCGCTTTATCGAGATCGTCATTCATTATCACATAGTCGTATCTGTCCGACTTCTCTATCTCGCCCGCCGCCTGAGCCACGCGCTTTTTGATAGTTTCCTCGTCCTCTGTCGCACGCTTGTGCAGTCTCCTGTTAAGCTCAGCGATGGACGGCGGCAGTATGAACAGCGATGACGCATCAGCTCTCAACTCCTTGACCTGAAACGCGCCGTTAGTTTCTATCTCCAGTATAACGTCCTTACCTGCCGCGAGATTTTCTTCAACGGGCTTTCTCGGTGTACCGTAGTAGTTGCCCGAATAGCATGCATGCTCCAGAAAACCGTTCTCGGCTATCATCTTCTCGAATTCCTCAACGGTCAGGAAATTATAAGTCACGCCCGCTACGTCCTCGGGTCTTGGCGGTCTTGTAGTGCATGACACCGAATAGAACACCTCATCATCGTTAAAAACCTTGTGCATGATCGTTCCCTTGCCGCAGCCTGACGGTGCAGAAACTATTATCAGCTTAGGCTCTCTTTTGATTTCACTCATCTTCTTCGACCTCCTCTTCGGCGGCTCTGCCGCAGACTGTTTCGGGTGATACCGCCGACAGCACCACATGGTCGCTGTCCATTATGACGACTGCGCGGGTCTTTCTGCCGTAGGTCGCATCTATGAGCGTGCCCTTGTCGCGCGACTCCTGTATCAGCCGCTTTATGGGTGCGGAATCGGGCGCGACTATGGCTATCACCCTTGCCGCCGACACCATGTTGCCGTAACCGATGTTTATCAGCTGCATCTTATCACCTTACTCGATATTCTGTATCTGTTCTCTTATCTTCTCTATCTCAGCTTTCAGGTCTACCACCTTTTTTGTGATGGTAAGATCATTCGCCTTAGAACCGATGGTATTCACCTCACGGTTGACCTCCTGCACCAGAAAATCCAGTTTTCTGCCCACAGGCTCATCAGAAGCTATCAGGTCACGGAACTGCGAGATATGACTTCTCAGCCTTACGGTTTCCTCGTCGATAGCCACCTTGTCAGCGAATATTGCCACTTCAGTCAGTATCCTCTGCTGGTCTATCCTGTCAAGCTCGACCGATTTGAGAGTATCCTTTATCTTCTCATACAGCCTTTCACTGTAACTCTCCGCCACAGAAGGCTGATGCTCCTCTATCTCACCGACTGTCTTTTCGATGTAGTCGAGCCTTCCGCTTATATCCTCATACATCTTCCTGCCTTCGGTCTCACGCATCTCAACGAACCTGTCCAGCGCCACCTGAGCCACACCTCTCACCTGATCCCATATGACCTCTTCATCTTCGGTCTTTTTGACCACCGTGAAAATATCGGGCAGTTTCATCAGGTTTGAAAGCGTCATATCATCGCTCAGCCCAAGTTCATCAGCCGCACCGCGCAGCGCATCGAGATAACCCCTAGCCACCGACTTGTTCATCTCTATCTCGGCATCTGTACCCTCCTGATTATAGATGGTGACAGAAACCTCCACCTTGCCGCGTGATATACCGTTTTTAAGAAACGCTTTCAGCTTTTCGTCAAGATAGCCGTAAGCACGGGGAGTTCTCGCTGTGAACTCGTAATACCTATGGTTCACCGAGCGTATCTCAACGATTATCTCTCTGCCCTCCGCCACGACATGTTCCCTGCCGAATCCTGTCATACTTTTAACCATATATCTGCTTTCCTTTCTGAAAATGCATTTTTTTCAAAGCATAATATTCAAATTATATTATAGCATTATTCCCGCAAATAAGCAAGGTTTTTTAACACAATTTTATGATTGTTTTTACACTTGGTTCACAAGTCGCAAGGAGCATCTGCAAGACAAGCACCCATCGCCACATGAGGGTACTTTTGAAAGCGTTCCCTGTCAGGCATAACTATCCCCGACAGTGTTAAAAGCATCGAGAAAAATGCTTTTATCCCAATTTGGTTGTATATTGTTCCCCCGCCGAAGGCGGGGGAACAATACGAAAGAACAGCCATTTTGTATCATCAGCAATACACATCAAAATTGGGAGATGCTTTTCAAAGGACGTTTGGTATCTATGTGGAATGATAAAATTTGATATAAAAAGCTAAAGAGGAACAGTTTTTACGGCTGTTCCTCTTTTATTTTCCGCTAACCTCACACTGCGCTGATATGATAATCCATAGCGAATTTTTCTGCCTGTCCTGCGTAGCCGGGAAGAGCTTGTCTGTTTCTATGCTTTGTGGTTGAGGGGGCTTTATCTCTCTGCCGTTTTTTGGAAAATATAAAAGCTGCGGAGCTAAAAACGATCACACAGCCTTGAATGTGTTTTTGATCGTTATTATATTCTTTTCAACTCCTCAGCCTTAGTTCATCGGGTTGATCTTATATCTCCATGATCCTAATAATATGCAATATGACTATCCCTTTAGCACACCACTGCAAAATACCTTTATCAATGAGGAAAAACTGAGTTGATGTTATCTTTGGAAAGGCGGCATCACCATGCTGAGATCCATTCTCTGCTTCATTATCATTCCATTAATTACTGCTTATTCCGACATATACTGCATTTTGAACCGATACCGCCAAATCCGACAGTTCTGGCTTTCATGGTGAGCATATCGAAAATAAACATCTTATCTGTCAGAAGATCATCCTGAGAAGTGATATATTTTATCGCTTCAAGTGCCTGGATACAGCCTATAATGCCTGCCGCCGCACCGATGATGCCGTGACTCTCACAGGTCTCACAGCCTGTGGGCGGTTCTTCAAAAATACATCTCAGGCAAGCTGTTTTGTGAGGAATGACAGTCATCACCTGTCCTTCAAAGCCGATCACACCACCGTAACAGTAGGGCTTATCATATCCCACGCACAGGTCATTCACCATAAATTTTGTTTCGGCAGTATCAGTGCAGTCGATCACAAAGTCATATCTATCAAGCAGCTCGGCGGCATTATCTGCGCCGAAACGCTCCGTGTAAGCCGTCACCTGTATCTTGTCATTGATACCGACCAGTGTGTTTTTCAGCGAGACCGCCTTATTCACGCCTGTTTCACGGTGAGCGACCTGCCTGTTCATGTTGGAAAGACACACCTCATCAAAGTCGATAATGCCTATCCTGCCCACACCTGCGGCGGCAAGATACATTCCGCAGGGACAGCCAAGACCACCCGCGCCTATTATAAGTACTCCTGCACTTTTCAGCTTTTCCTGACCTGTCATACCTATCTGTGCAAGTGTTATCTGCCTGTCGTAGCGTTCAAGCTCTTCCATATCAAACATATCAGTCTGTTTTTTCAGCCACTGTACATATCCGCCTTTAAGACTGTAAGCCTTAAAACCGCACTTTCTGAAATATACTGCGGTCTCAAGGCTCTCGATTCCATACTGACAGTAGAATATCAGCTTTATATCTCCTGCCGACCTGATATTTTCGTGCGTATAGACAGCGCCCTCGATATGTCCCTGCATGAAAGACTCTTCGCTTCGCATATCTATCAGAATATAACTTCCTTTAGGCAGTTTCAAAAATTCATCAGGAGTTATCTCTATCCCATCATTCATTTCCTCACCTCTTGCTCCATTATCTCATGCAGCGCCTTTATCAGGGCTTCAATATCCTGCTCCGTTGTCAAATGGCTAAGGCTTATCCGCCACGAGGACAGCGCCCGCTTGCGGTCATGGGTGATCGCCATGACAGGTCTTGACGGAGTGTTCGGCACTGAGCAAGCCGACTTCACCGAAATGCAGATGCCCTTTTCATTTAAAAGCGCCTGCATCTTGCCGCCCTTGATACCTGCGCTTGAAACGTTCAGGATATGCGGCACGGCATTCTCAGGACTGTTTATGATAAGCCCCTTTATCTTGCGTATCTCATCACGCAGGATACGATTTAAGTTTGTGACATAGGCAAGGCGTTCTTCAAACTCATTTTCAGCAAGCTCCAGTGCCTTTGCCGCCGCAGCGATGGCTGCTGTGTCGGGCGTACCACTTCTGTATATGGTCGTGCTTGCACCGCCGTGTATCAGCGGTTCAAGCACGATCTCTTCCCGCTTGTAAAGAATTCCGCTGCCCTTTAAGCCATAGAATTTATGAGGTGCGAAAGAAGCTGTATCTGCAAATGTCAGGTCAAGTTTTATTTTGCCGATCGCCTGCGTTGCATCTACATGAAAACGGCAGTTTGGACAGTCTTTCAGTATCTCTGCGATCTGTCCGATGGGCTGCACAGTCCCAAGCTCGCTGTCAACTGCACAGACTGCGCAAAGCACCGTGTCCTCACGCAGAAGCGTCCTGAGATGGTCAATGTCTATCATGCCGTCAGGCTTTACATTAACAATGTCGATCTCCCAGCCCTGCTCCTGCAAAAATGTCAGCGCACCGCTGACGGAGGAATGCTCCAGAAAAGTAGAAACGATGTGTCTGCCCCTGCGCCTGTCGGTAAATGTCAGCCCCTTGACGGCAAGGTTATTTGCCTCGCTGGCACCGCTTGTCACAATTATCTCGCTCGGCTTGATATGAAGCCGTTCCGCCGTACGTGAGATACCTGTGTCGATCTCATTTTTTGCTTCCTGTCCTGCGCTATGGGCAGAATTGGGATTGGCAAATATCTGTGCTGTCCTGATGTATTCCTCCAGAACACGGCTGTCGGGAGGTGTGTCTGCGGTGTAGTCAAAGTATATCATGTTTAGTCCCCCGAACACTTCTGCCCTCTTCAAAATCATCAAGGAAGTGGTGGTATTTATCGCCGCGATGATAGGATATGATGGTTTGCAGATTGACGTTTTCCACGCTCCTGAAAATATGCTTGTCCACCTCGGGATTTGTCTTTTTGAGCTGTTTTATCAGCTTTTTTATCTCCTCACGCTTAGAGCCGCCGCCCCCGTTGTCACACATGGTACAGTTTTCGGTAAACCGACAGGCGCACTGGATAAACTGCAAGTCATTCTGCACACGCCAGCGGATAATATCCTCCTCACGCACAAAATACATCGGACGTATCAGCTGCATTCCCTCATAGTTTTCGCTGTGTATCTTCGGCATCATCGTCTGCACCTGCGAACCCCAGAGCATTCCCATCAGGATCGTTTCCGTCACATCATTGAAATGATGACCGAGAGAAATTTTATTGCATCCAAGCTC
>NZ_CACWPP010000026.1 GCF_902762735.1 uncultured Ruminococcus sp. | reverse complement strand
TTGTGTCAACTTTGTCAACTTTTGTATTAGCGTGCTAAAGTGAAAGGGGTCTATCCATGAAAAAAATACCTGATGACCGTATATACCTATTTCGTTTCGGGCGAAAAATATACTCCAAGAACTCTAAGTTCTGTAAAACCGCCGTTTTGGTGGTGTGTCAGCGGGATAACCACGAAAAATTTTACTGCAAACTATTGTCAACGCACGCTGAAAAGCTATACAGCGCGGCATGTCAGCGGGACAGAAATAATAAATTAAAAGTGTGCAGGCAAAGCTGTCTGCACACTTTTTTGTTTATATGATGTTACTCTATGCTGAGGAATTCGTCGGGGATATAATCAAGGCATTCCTCAACGCACTGCCTGTTGAAGCCCTCGATATAATTGCGCTCGAAAAGCTCATCTGTGTAGTCTTTGTAGGGATATTCGGTACAGTTGTACCAGTCGCCGTCATAGCTTTCGGCTTCAAAGTGGGAGATTATCGGTATCGCCTTGACATTCTCAAAGCTGACAGAACCGCTCTCGGGGTCTTTGATGACATTCAGCTTGCCTATCAGACCTACGGGCGACTTTGTATCGTACATTGTCGAGATAAAGTTGCCCAGACCGTAGTAGCAGAAAGCCTTTCCGCCTTCGGGTTTGTCGATGTACTCACACGTGCTGATGGTGTGCGCCTGTGTGCCGATGATGAGGTCAGCGCCCCATTCGACCAGCTTGGGTGCCATATCTATCTGTACCACATTCAGTTCATTTGAGATCTCAGTGCCGAAATGACAGCTCACTACCACCACATCAGCCAGCTCATTAGCCGCCCTTACCTGCCTTTCTATGACATCTTCCTCATCCAGATAGACCACCTTGCCTGCGTCACCTTCCTCTAAGAAGAAACCGTTGGTATGCTCCATATATCCCAGAAAAGCAAAGGTTATGCCGTTGACCTCCATCGTGCGGATATTCTCGCTGTCGGCTTCATCGCGGTAAGCCCCGTAATGGATCACGCCCTTGCTGTCCCAGTAATCAAGGCTGCTTATAAGCCCATCGGGACCCATATCCAGCACATGGTTATTACTCATGGAAATGACATTGAAGCCAATATCTACCATGTGGTCGCCGTTGGCGGTAGGTGTGGCAAACAGCGGATAGCTTGACGGACCGTAATCATCGGTCACCAGCGTTTCCTGATTTAATATCGCTATATCAGTGCCGTCCAGGTATTTTTCAACATACTGATATGCGTAGCTGAAATCATAGTGGGTGTCGCCGCCCTTGTGCCACGCCTCGTTATAGATGTTGTCATGCACGAGGTTATCGCCCGCACACAGCAGTGATACCACGTAAGAAGGCTTATCTTCGACGATAGGCGTTTTCTCTGCCTGAACGTCCTCTTCGGGGGTGGTGGTCTTTTCCTTTTCGTCAGACTCGGGTCCAGCCGCCGCGCCGCGTGGTTCTTTACCATTATCGAGGGCATCTGTATCTCTCACGCCCAGACTCGCGCAGCCTGTCATAGCAGTCATTACAACTGCACAAAGCAGCGCAGTGAGCCGATGTTTTTTTATCTGCATACTTGTCCTCCATTCACAATCGAGATATTCAACCTCTTTATTATAGCACATTATTTTTGTGATTTCAATAGCCTGCCGCTGATTTTCGGAGGAGCGATCTTCGCAAAGTGAAGAGATAAGCAAGATCATAACGATGTCGGTCATGGCGCTATGAATACCATTTCACACATTCGGCAGGAGAATAATGCCAAAATACAGCACGGATCTGTTTTGATAATGTGGTTATCCCGCTGACACACCACAAAAACAGCGGCTATACAGAACTTAAGGTTCTTGGCGTGTGGTGCTCAATTATCCTTTTGTTCACCGCATTTTTAGTTGGTGTGCTAAAGGGATAGTCATATTTGATAATTCTCCCTGACATATATGGGCAAAGAAAGTGCCACAGCATGCTCTTAATAATTTATAGCTTGATTATTGAAGAATATCGTGGTATAATAAACGAATAACTTATTCGGAGGCTGTCCATATGTCCAACAAGATAATTACCGATAAAAAAACAGGAGAAAAACACTGCCGCTGTTTCAAGCGGTGCGGAGGCTGTCAGCTGGACGAACCGTATGCAGACCAGCTTGAACGCAAACAGCAGAAAGCCGAACGCATGCTTTCAAAATTCGCACCCGTAAATAAGATACTGCCGATGGAAATCCCCTACAACTACCGCTGCAAAGTGCAGAACATTTTCGGGCTTGACCGCTCAAAGCGCATAATATCGGGGGTGTATCAGTCATCGGGACAGAAAATAGTGGCTGTTGACGACTGCTTTCTTGAAAACAAATGTGCCGCGCCGATCGTAAGGACCGTCAAAAAACTGATGAAAGATATGCGAATATCACCATATGATATACGCACAGGACGCGGCATACTCAGGCACACGCTGATACGGACTTCGCAAAGCACGGGTCAGGTCATGCTGGTGCTGGTGACTGCGGGTGCGATGCTGCCCGCAAAGAACAATCTGGTAAAGGCTTTGCGGGCAGCGCATCCTGAGATAACGACAATAGTTCAGAACATCTGCCCCGATGGTATGCCGCTTACAACGGGCGAGCGCAGCATCGCGCTGTTCGGCAAGGGGTACATAGAGGACGAGCTGTGCGGGTGCAGGTTTCGCATATCGCCTGCATCATTCTATCAGGTCAACCCTTTGCAGACCGAAAAGCTGTACAGCTGTGCAGTGGAAGCGGCAGGCATCTCTGAGGGAGTGCGGGTGATAGACGCATACTGCGGCACAGGCACGATAGGCATCATATGCGCAAAGAACGGCGCTGAGGTCACGGGCGTGGAGCTTAACAAGTCTGCATGCAGAGATGCGCATAATAATGCCGAGCTGAACGGTCTTGAGAACATAAAATTTTTCAATGACGATGCGGGAAAATTCATGCAGGCGCTGGCTTCAAAGGGCGAAAGCTGTGATGTGCTGATAATGGATCCTCCGCGTGCAGGTGCGAGCAGGGAGTTCATCGGCTGTGCGGGCAGGCTGTCACCGCAGAAGATAGTCTACGTTTCCTGCAAGATAGAAACGCTGGAACGCGACCTGAAGGCGTTAAGGCGCGAGGGCTATAAAGTTACATACATTCAGCCTGTTGATATGTTCCCGCACACGATGGGCATTGAGACAGTCTGTCTGCTGGAACGGAAAGGTGAGAAAAAATGAAACGCACTGAGGAATGCGAGCTGACAGTGCTGTGCATGCTGCACGACGGTGACAGGGTGCTTATGCAGGACAGGGTCGGCAAAAGCTGGGCGGGATATACTTTTCCAGGCGGACATATCGAACAGGGAGAATCGGTGGTGGACGCTGTGGTGCGCGAGATGCGGGAGGAAACCGGTCTGACAGTGCTTGACCCGCGCATCTGCGGGGTAAAGCAGTTCCCGCTGAAAGACGGTGACTACGCAAACGGGAGATATATAGTTTTTCTGTTTGAAGCCGCTAAGTTTTCGGGCGAACTTGTCTCTTCCGACGAGGGCGAGATGCACTGGGTAGACATCAGCGAGATAGGCGGTCTGCCGACGGTGGATGACTTTGGCGAACTGATGGAAGTAATGTGCGAAAAAGACCTCAGCGAATTTATGTATGTGGTCGAAAAAGGCGAATGGCGGGTCATCAGAAAATAAGATAAAGAAATTTCAGACAGCCGTGTAAGATCGGCTGTTTTTTGTTGACACCGCATAAAAAATATGGTATAATAAACCGATATAATATGAATTTTTCTCGTTGTGACCACTGATACTATAAAAGACAGGATAACGTCACAAAAATTCCTGTAATCGCAATATAACCCAAAAGCATAGTGACCGATTTGCTATAACTATTTGCTTTATGGTGAAAGTTGTGCTATTATATATTTAAAGGATAATTTTTCCGAAATGGAGGATAAGATCATGAACAAAAAAATAGAGGCTTTGGTAGCAAACATAGAAAAGGTCATAGTCGGCAAGCAGTCAACGGTGCTGAAGATCGTCACTGCCATGCTGTGCGGCGGACATGTGCTGATAGAGGACGTGCCGGGTGTGGGCAAGACACAGCTGGTGTCGGCGCTGGCAAGGTCGGTGGACGGCAAGTTCAACCGTATACAGCTCACCCCCGACGTTATGCCTTCGGACATCGTGGGATTTTCCATGATAAATCAGGTGACAAGACAGCTGGAATACAAAGAGGGCGCGGCTATGTGCAACTTCCTGCTGGCGGACGAGATAAACCGTGCTTCGCCTAAGTCGCAGTCAAGCCTGCTGGAGATAATGGAAGAGCATCAGCTCTCCATAGACGGCGTGACGCATATACTGCCCACGCCTTTTATGACGCTGGCTACACAGAACCCCGTTGAAACATACGGTACTTACCACCTGCCCGAAGCACAGATGGACAGATTTATAATGAAGATAAGCATGGGCTATCCCGCTTACGAGGACGAGCTGAAAATAATGACAAACGGCGAGAATGCTGTGTCTGCAAAAGACCTGAGAGCGGTGATGACCACTGATGACATAGCTATGCTGATGGAAGAGGCGCAGAAGGTCGGCACTGCCCACAGCATAAGGCGGTATATCCTGGATATAGTCACCGCCACAAGAAACAGCGAGTATATCAGGCTGGGCGTTTCACCACGAGGCTCGATAGCACTGCTGAGAGCGTCAAAGGCATACGCTTTTGTCATGGGCAGGAACTACGTTGTGCCCGATGATGTAAAGGCGATAATGGGCGAAGTTCTGGCGCACAGGCTGATGCTTTCACCAAAGGGCAAGTCTGCTTTTGAGAGCAACGCCGATGCTCTGGCGGCTATTGCTATGACGATACAAAGTCCCACAACTGCGGAGTGATGTGAATGAACAATATCCTATATTTTACTATATGCTTTTTCACTGCGATAGTGCTGACATATTTCGTCAGCGGCAGCGGCGGGTTCTTCATAATTTTTCTTCTTCTGCTGGCACTGCTGATCTCACTTATAACTGCGATCAGCACAAGGTCGCAGATAGATATTGCGCTGTCTCTTTCAAGCAAGGTCGTCAACAAGGGCGAAGATTTTTCTGCAAGACTGGATATAACTAAGAAAACAGCTCTTCAGCCCACAGGTTTTATTGAGATAACACTTGCCGTCACGCCGAATGTGGCATCTAAAGACGATGTGCTGACATATAAGATGATATGCGCGGGACTGCACGGCGACAGCATCGACATACCGCTGAAAGCCCTGCTGTGCGGCGGCGGTGAGATCTCGGTGGAGAAGATAGTGATAAGTGACTATCTTGGTCTGCTCAGCTTTAAAATGAAGCGCCTGCCTAAAAAGTGCAAGGTGAATATACTGCCCAGAATACCCGATACAGGTTCACAGACGGAAGTGCTGCGCTCGGTCTCGGAGAGGATCTCGTTCGATGACAGCGATGAGGAGAGCGATGAGACCTCAAGCACGCTGACAGGTGTACCCGGATATGAACACAGAGAATATGTTCCCGGCGACCCGCTCAAAAGGGTCAACTGGAAGCTGTCCTCCAAAAAAGACCAGTTTATGGTCAGACTTGATGAGAAGGTAACTTCATCAAGTCAGGTGTTCAGGCTAGATCTGCCAAGTTCACAAACGCCCGATCTGACAAGCTACACCATGATGGATATTATCATCGAGGGTTCGCTTGCCATGCTCAGCATGCTTGTGAAGTCGGGATACGAAAGTGAGTTCAATTATTATATCGACGGAAACTGGGAAATGGCAGAAATATCCGACGAGGGCACACTGGTACTGCTGCAGGAACGTCTGGCAGGCATAACGCCATATCCCAAAGAAAAACGCACGCCCGACCACAACATAAACGAAAAGGGCAAAGCCATGCTGTGCTTTTCTGCATGTACTGCCGACATGAATGAAGAATTGACTGAACTTGCTGACAGCTTTGAAGGCACGCTGGTGGTTGTAAAAGAAAGCGGCATCGGCGCTGTCAGGAGCGATATGTGGTCAGTCAGCAGCGAATTTGAATTTGCTAAATTACAGTAAAGGAGGCGTGAGCCATGATAGAAAAAAAGGATAAGCTGGTAAAATGGCTCTTCGCTTCTGTTGAAAAGTACTTTCTGCCTCTGCTGCTGGGCGCGGTGGTGATGAATGTTATCTTTGACACCTATTACAGCGACAATGTAAATCTCGCGACTGTCGGGTTCATAGGCTTTGAATCAGCGCTGTTCTGGTTTTTCGAGAAGTTAAAGAAAAAGAAGATACTCAGGTTTTTCGTCTACTGCGGCATCGGCTTGCTGGTAGTCGTCCTGTCGGGCTGGCTCATCGGGACAGGCTGGCAAAGCTCGGGTGTTAGTTTCTATGAGTGGTTTTACCTGAGTTCGCAGGAGGTAGGCGCGGTATTTGAATACAACGCATTTATCTTTGCGGGACTTGGTTTCTTCCTTGTATCGGTGCTGTATTATTTCACTGTATACAGATTCAGGATATTCGGCGTTATGCTGGTAACGATGTTCCCGTTTGTTATCTACGGCAAGCGTGCGGATAACATCGAAACGCTCAACCTTACTTTTATGATGACCATTTTCCTGGCGATGATGGTGCATCAGCGTATGGTGGCTGATGATGCAAGGAAAGATAACAAGGATTCCAAACTGCTGATAAACAAGTCATACACGATAGGTCTGGCGCTGTTCGTAACATTTGTCGGCGCGGTGACTATGCTTATTCCAAAGCCCGATTTTTCATCACAGCTGGAAACAAACTCAGGTATCTTCAGGTTCAATGTCAACACAAACAGGACTGCATATGATGACCTGAACGAAGTTTCATCACCCCGTTTCGGTGCAGATTCGACGGGTGAGGTGCTGTTTTATGTAAATGCATCGCAGGACGTTCCACAGATATACCTGCGCAGGCAGTCATTTGACTATTACAGAAGCGAACAATGGGTGCTGAGAAACGAATTCCTGGAATGGGAAGGCATTGATGAAGGCGATGACAACGAAGTAAATTCTCCGCTGTTCGTTTATGAGATGATGAAGAGACTCGCAGAGACAGGCAGATACGAAGAATACGGGCTTACTGAGGAACTGTTCGGCAAATACAGCGAATACAAGACAAAGCCGTGGCTGAGCATCTCAGGCTCGACTTACAGCCCCTCCTATATACCCGCACCGCTGATGGCAGATATAGAACATTTGACTTACTGCCGCAGAAATACTCACGGTGAGGTGAATTACCGCAGCGGATATTCTTCCGCTTACGGCGGTCTGGGCATAAGTTACGGCTACGTGGCAGAAGGCTTGCACGAGAACGAGTATGTCAGCGAACTTCCGTTTACAAGGGAAAGTTTTGAAAAATTGCTGGACGAAGCCATGTTCAACGGCGATATAACGCCCTACCAATACTCGAATATACTGAGGGTGTATGAGCTTTATACCGAGAAAGGCGGCATTTCCGACAGGATAGAGACACTGGCACATCAGATAACAAAGAACTGTGACAGCGACTACGAAAAATGCGAAGCGTTTGTGGATTATTTCCTGAAAAACGGCTATATCTATGACATTGATTTTGAGCCTGATGACGAGTCGATAGAATACTTTATCTTCGACAGCAAAACAGGTGTCTGCACAAGCTATGCGACTGCGATGGTGCTTATGGCAAGGGCTGAGGGCATACCCGCAAGGTATGTTGAAGGCTTTGCGGCTTACGAACGAGGTGAGGGCGGTGCGTATATCGTGCGCGACAGCCATGCACACGCTTTTGTTGAGGCGTATCTGCCCGGCGCAGGCTGGGTGACATTCGACCCGACAGTGCCCGACTACAAGCAGACTGCACAACAGCAGCAGGGCGGCGGCAACGCGGCAGAAGCCATCAGGACTTTCCTTGACTATTTCAGCAGGATAGCGCTGTTCTTGGGCGTTGTGTTCGTGCTGGTGTTCGTGATATTCCTTGACAGGATCGTTGAGCTGTTCTTCAGGCTGAGAATGAAGTTCCGCAAAACACCTGCCGAAAAGACACTGGCGCTCTACAAGCGTATCATAAGACTGCTGGAGATAAGCTCTGACAGGAACGCAAACATCAGGGGCATGACTCCTCATCAGGTGCTGGAGCTGGCTGAAAGCAGAGAAGCTGAGATAAGCAGGGCTGTTGACCTGTTCGAGCAGGTGTGCTTTGGCGGGTACAGACCAGCGGCAGTAGAATTTGAAGCGGCATACAGCTGTTATAAGCAGAGCTGGAAAGCACTTGCAAACAAAGGAAAAAAGAAACAGAAGAGAGCTTCTGAACAATAAAACTGTAATAAGGACGGTGTCAAGTTATGAGTAAAGGGATAGGGAGCGGCTGCACAAAGCTGCATGAGAACGAGAATGAAGTGGTTTACAGCTATTACTGCTATGACCTGAATGTGCCCGAACACAGGAATGATGAGCGTATCGCTGACGGACAGATAGTATTCAGGAAAAAGACGCACGAGGTCCTTTCCGAGACGCACATGGCTGAGCTGTTAAAGAACGGCACTATAACCATAAAAAACAGCTCAAACGCTTGGACGGTACATGACGGCATCGACTATATGGTACTGCCGCTTTGCCTGCGTATACTCAAAGGCTATCAGGAGGACGGTCAGTTCACGGGAAAATGCAGCCACGAGATCTGAGTGAAGCATAATATTTTCGGCACTTCTGCTATTGGCGGAAGTGCCTTTTCTTTACAAAACGGTTCACGGCTGAACTTTATTGGCTGATCGCGGCGTAAAACTGCTTTACACACTTTCAGAATATAACATGTAATTCAAATCAATTCACCGAAAATTTAGATGAATTATCAACAAAAGCATAAACATATTATACAATGTTGTTTTTTGCTATTGCATTTTTAGGCAGAATGTATTAAAATATATCTAAGCTATTGTGACAGGCATGCCCTGTCCCGACTTTCATTTATTAACAATTATTTGTTTAAGAGGAGGTATATCCAATGAAATTTGCTGACGGTTTCTGGCTTAACCAAAGAGGCTATGAGGTCAATTACGCCAATCAGGCTTACGACATAGTTGAAGTCGAGAACGGCTTCATGGTGGTGGCTACACCTTTCTACGGACGGGAAAGGTACAAGCTGCTGGGCAGTGCAAACCTCGAAATAACCTATACTTCGGATATTGAGAACGTTATTAAGGTAAACATAACTCACCACAAGGGCTACAAGGACAACGGACCGCACTTTGTACTGAACAAGGGCGACTACAAGCCAACTGTTACCATCGACGAGCATAAGGCTGTGCTTGTTTCGGGCGACACGAGAGTTGAGGTCTCAAGGGACAGCTGGAGTGTTTCATATTATTACAAGGATAAGAAACTGACCAGCGGCGGCTGGAGAAGCACAGGCGTTGTTTTCGAGAGCGCATTCAAACAGCAGGCAAGACTTGCAGCGCAGGCAGATGAAACTTTCTGGAGCTATCCCGCCGACGAGAAGCGCACATATATAAGAGAACAGCTTGACACCACTGTGGGCGAGTATTTCTACGGCTTCGGTGAAAAGTTCACCACGTTCACCAAGAACGGTCAGAACGTTGAGATATGGAACGCTGACGGCGGCACCTGCTCTGACCAGAGCTACAAGAGCGTACCTTTCTACGTATCTTCGCGCGGCTACGGCATTTTTGTCAACTCCAGCGATAAGGTCAGCTTTGAAGTTTGCTCTGATACCGTTTCTAAGGTCAGCTTCACACTGCCGGGTGAGAGCCTTGAATACTTCGTATTCGGCGGTGAGGACCTCACACAGGTAATGAAGGGCTATACCGATCTGACAGGCAAGCCCTCACTGCCGCCTGCATTCAGCTTTGGTCTGTGGCTGACATCTTCATTCACCACCAGCTATGACGAAGCTACCATAACCAGCTTCATCGACGGCATGGCTGAAAGAGATATACCTCTTCAGGTATTCCACTTTGACTGCTTCTGGATGAAAGGTCTGGAATGGTGCAACTTTGAGTGGGATACAGAGCAGTTCCCCGACCCTGAGGGTCTGCTGAAAAGACTGCATGAAACTAAGGGGCTTAAGACCTGTGTGTGGATAAACCCATATGTCGGTCAGCGTTCAAGACTGTTTGATGAGGGCATGGAACACGGCTATTTCATCAAGAAAAAGGACGGCTCGGTGTTCCAGTGCGATGAGTGGCAGCCCGGTATGGCGATAGTTGACTTCACCAATCCCGATGCATGCAAGTGGTACGCAGGCTACCTGAGAAAACTCTGCGAGATGGGCGTTGACACTTTCAAGACCGACTTCGGCGAGAGGATACCTACCCGCGATGTGGTCTACTTTGACGGTTCTGACCCCATCAAGATGCACAACTACTATACCTATCTGTACAATGAGTGCGTATTCAACGTGCTGAAAGAATACTACGGCGAGAACAAGGCATGCCTGTTCGCAAGGTCTGCGACTGCGGGCGGTCAGAAGTTCCCTGTTCACTGGGGCGGCGACTGTTCGGGCAACTACAACTCTATGGCAGAAGTCGTTCGCGGCTGCCTGAGCCTGTGCATTTCGGGCTTTGGCTACACCTCCCACGATATGGCAGGCTTTGAAGCCACTGCTACTCCCGACATTTACAAGAGATGGGCGGCATTTGGACTGTTCTCCACCCATTCAAGACTTCACGGAAACCAGTCCTACCGCGTGCCGTGGCTGTTTGATGAGGAAAGCTGTGATGTACTGCGATTCTTCACAAAGAAGAAAGGCGAGCTGATGCCTTATCTGTGGGCACAGGCGATAAAGACCCACGAGGTCGGCGTGACCATGATGAGAGCAATGGTCATAGACTTTGCAAATGACCCCGCCTGCCTGACACTTGACAGACAGTACATGCTGGGCGACAATATACTCGTTGCACCTATCCTCAATGAGGACGGCATCGCACAGTACTATGTTCCTGAGGGAAGATGGACTGACATAATCACAGGCAAGGTCTTTGAGGGCGGCAAGTGGTACACCCATAAGTGCAGTTATTTTGAGATACCTGCACTGGCAAAGCCTAACTCCATCATCGCATACGGTGATTTCAAGAGAGATTTCGAGTACGATTATCTGGACGGTACAAACTTCACCATATATGAACTGGAAGACGGCAAGACCGCAGTTTGCCCTGTTTACGACACTGATGCAAACAAAGTATTCGAGCTGACCGCGACCAGAAACGGCAGAAAGATCGAATGCAGCTACACCGCAACAAAGGCAAACTTCAAAATCAGCGTTGCCAACACCGACAAGGTAATTGATGTCACACCTACCGTCGGCAGCGGCAAAGTCATCATCGACTTATAATAACAGCATTCATCACCCTTTGGTATTTTATTCTCCCCTCGCCCGCAAGCGGGGGGAGAAGTATTTTAGGACATAAAAAGCACCCTGCTGCAATTACAGGGTGCTTTTTTGTACTATTTTTTCAATTCATCACGAAGTTCGTCTTTAAGACCTTTCATAATTATATCGCGGGCTTTGTGTGCGCCCTCGTGCGACATGGGCGGCGTATCGCCCAACGGATATTCCAGCCCCAGCTTCTCATATTTGGACTTGCCCAACGTGTGATAAGGCAGAACATCGAGCGCTTTGATGGTCTTGATATGGGCGAGAAATCTGCCCAGCTTATAGAGGTATTCCTCGTTGTCGGTTATGTTCGGCACGACCACATGCCTTATCCAGACAGGTTTTCCAATATTGCTTAGATACTGCGCAAAAGCAAGGATATTCGCATTGTCGTGGCTTGTCAGCTTTTTGTGACAGACGGGGTCGATGTGCTTTATGTCCAGCATCACAAGGTCGGTAGACTGCATAAGCCTGTCAAACGCCGAAGTATTTTCCGTGCGGAAAGTTATGCCGCAGGTATCAAGACAAGTGTTTATGCCGCGAGCTTTTGCTTTCTCGAAAAGCTCAGTCAGGAAAGCCATTTGCAGGCAAGGCTCACCGCCTGTGCAGGTGATCCCACCGCCTTTTAGGAACTCTTTCACCGAGTCGAACTCGTCAAGAAGCTCTTCCGCCGTTACTTTCCTGCCGCCGCCTGCCTCCCATGTATCGGGATTGTGGCAATACAGACAGCGCATGGGACAGCCCTGAAAAAATATGACAAAGCGGTTGCCCGGTCCGTCCACCGAGCTGAAACTTTCTGTTGAATGAATGTGTCCTGTCAATTTATCTCACCTTGAATCATTATAAAAGCCCTAAACTTTGCAGCAGTGTTATTACGCCCAGCACTGCCACGATAACGCCTGCCATCGTAACAGCTATCTTTCCGCTTGACTTGCCGCGTGTTATATCCATCGGGTCGTTGGGGTTTACCAGTATCTCTGCGCCCTCACCCTCGTGAAATTCGGGAGGATTGCAGTAGACGCTCTCGGTCTGGGTATAGGCATGTCCGCCCAACATATACTGCCATATCGGGGCATGTACCATGTTGTGGTGTCTGCCTGAGCCGCGTTTTGAATGCAGACCTATACATACCGCCCTGACCTTTTCGGTGCAGCGGCGCATTTTCAGCCTCAGTGCTATCGAGGGGGAAGCGATCACCGCTCCGCCGATAGCTATGGCGATAGCACTGCCGATGACATTGCCTATCACATCAGGCAAAAACAAGCCTGCAAAAAGACCCGTACCTGCCAGTATGCCGCAGCCTGTCACGACTTTTGCTATGAACTTGCTCTCCTGCCTGTGGGGTTCTGTATCAAGTCCGATAAAGTGCGATGCTGATGCTATGCAAAATGCCAGCACAGCCAGCGAAAGATTGATGCTCAGCATGCCTGTAAAAAATAATGCAAGCACGCCGATACCTATCGAAGCCAGCACCTGTCCCGAATGCGGAGCTTTTTCTTTCTGACTTGAACGAATATCTAAATTATTCGGCATATTTGGCTGCAAATTATTCATCTGACCGTAGGTCTGAGGGTACTGCTGAACATTCGGCTGTTGGTACTGCGCATAATTTGGCTGAACGTTCTGCTGCTGATACGGCTGATAATTCGGCTGAACGTTCTGCTGCCGATACGGCTGATAATTCGGCTGAACGTTCTGCTGATAATTCTGCCCCTGCATCATCTCATCGCGGGTGACCAGCTTAACGTTTCGCGGCAGCCTTTCACCCGTGATCTGTTCAAATTGTTCTCTGCTCATCTGCATTTTGATTATCTCCTTTTGTCTTTATATTATCTCTTTAATTGAATATATCATTGTAAAAAATACATATCGCCGCACCTGTCAGCACACACAGCACAACAACTAATTTTATTAGTGAAGCGTAATTGACTCCGATAAAATCTTCGGGGTCGCGCGGGTCGATGTAAAGTGTCATCTTAGTACCTTTTCTTACTCTGCAATTTTTCGAGTGTATCTTTTCGGACTCGTTATAATAAGCCCCTTCGTAGACATATTCCCATACAGGCGCATAGACCCGTGTAACGCCGTTATTATCGCTGTTACTGCTTTCAAAAACATCCAAGTCCGAGCAGACAGCTTCAACAGGGTGATTACAGCGCTTTTTCCTCAGGATATTTGAAACAACAGCCGTGAACACAACTGCCGCCAGACCGCCGATCACAGAAATGAAAGTCATGTTGCCCTTGAGACCATTTCCTCTGATATGAAGAAACAGCGAAATTCCCGCCCCCGCAGACAGCAGTGCCGCCATAGACAGCAGAAATACAATATCCGTCTTGTGTTTTGGCACGCGGATAATAGAGATCAACAGCCACAACACCAGCACAGCACAGCCGCAAAGCCCGATCAAAGCATTCTTGGTCACAAGAACAGTTATCAAAACTGCAACTAAAATAATTATACCCAAAACGATAAAGATCAGTTTTTTATCTGCCATTATCCTTATGCTCCCTCATTTTTGTTCACCGTCAAACTGACGATCTCTGCCTGTTTTTTCTTTTTACCCGATTAATATTTTATCACAACAGGTGGAAAAAGTCAATAATAAAACCGACCGACATTGCTGCCGATCGGTCTTTGTCGATTGATTACAGGCTCTCGTGGAATGTTCTGGAGATAACATCGTCCTGCTGTTCTTTTGTCAGCTTAACGAAGTTTACAGCGTAGCCCGAAACTCTGATAGTCAGCTGTGGGTACTTCTCAGGGTGTGCCTGAGCGTCCAGCAGGGTCTCGCGATTGAGCACGTTAACATTCAGATGATGTCCGCCCTTTTCAGCATAGCCGTCAAGCAGACCGATCAGGTTCTCTACCTGAGCGTCGGTTGGTTCAAAATTTGCCATATTTATCCTTCTTTCCGTATTACAACTCGTCATCGTCCTCATCGGGCGCTTTTTCATTTGGCTGACAGCATGCACCTAAACCGCAGTCATTACTGCGGAAAGTCTGAACGTTCAGCGCCACGCCCTCTTCTGAGGTCACTTCGCCTGCTTTTACGTTCACATGTCCGTCGCCTTTTTCCATGAGCTTGTCGATCATAGCGACCAGCTCTTCAACCTTTTCCTCTTCGGTCTTGTTATCAATTGCCATTGTTGAGTTCCTCTGTGATGCTTGCTATGTCTATATCGCCCATGAACATCTCATCATCCTTGCCCAGCGCGCCGGGTATGATGGAGAATGTGTTGGAGATACCGTCCTGAGCATGTCTGAAAGGCAGCTTAGCAACGGAGGACAGCGAAGATGCCGCACCGTGAGTATCTCTGCCGTGCATCGGGTTAGCGCCCGGTGCCAGAGGCACGCCTATCTTTCTGCCGTCAGGAGTAGAACCTGTTTTCTTACCATAAACAACGTTGGAAGTAATGGTCAGTATCGACATGGTAGGTACACCGTCACGGTAAGTGTGATGCTTTCTTATCTTGTTCATAAAGCGCTTAACGATGTCAACAGCCAGCTTGTCAACTCTGTCATCGTTATTGCCGTACTTGGGGAAGTCGCCTTCAACGATGTAATCAACAACGACATTTCTTGCAATATCTATAACGTTGCCTGCCTTATCCTTTATCTCAATATCCTTGCGGACAGGCTTTACCTTAGCATACTTGATAGCAGACAGCGAGTCAGCAACAACAGACAGACCTGCGATACCTGTTGCAAAGTATCTCTTGACATCTCTGTCATGGAGAGCCATCTGGAGTCTCTCATAGCTGTACTTGTCGTGCATATAGTGGATAACGTTCAGGGTGTTGACATACAGACCTGCCAGCCACTCCATCATGTCATCGTATTTATCCATAACGTCATCAAAATCGAGGTATTCACCTTCAACAGGTCTGTACTTAGGACCTACCTGAACGCCGAGACGCTCATCAACACCGCCGTTTATAGCGTACAGCAGGCACTTAGCAAGGTTAGCTCTTGCGCCGAAGAACTGCATCTCCTTACCAACTACCATAGAAGATACGCAGCAAGCGATGGCATAGTCATCACCGTGAGTAACTCTCATCAGGTCATCATTTTCGTACTGAATAGCAGAAGTTCTTATGGACATTCTGGCACAGAACTTCTTGAAGTTCAGAGGCAGCTTGACGCTCCACAGAACTGTCATGTTAGGCTCAGGTGCAGGACCGAGATTGTTCAGAGTATTCAGGTATCTGAACGAAGTCTTTGTTACCATAGGAACACCGTCGATGGAAACACCGCCGATGGACTCTGTTACCCAAGTAGGGTCGCCCGAGAACAGCGAGTTATACTCAGGAGTTCTTGCGAACTTGACCAGTCTCAGCTTCATAATGAAGTGGTCTACCAGCTCCTGTGCCTCTTCTTCGGTCAGCACGCCGTTTTCAATATCTCTCTGGATATAAATATCAATGAAAGTAGAAGTTCTGCCCAGTGACATAGCGGCACCGTTCTGTTCCTTAACAGCTGCCAGATAACCGAAATACAGCCACTGAATAGCTTCCTGAGCGTTCTTTGCAGGCTTGGAAATATCGCAGCCGTAGATCTCACCCAGCTTTTTCAGTTCGCCCAGCGCCCTGATCTGCTCAGCCAGCTCTTCACGCAGTCTTATATTCTTTGAAGTCATTCTTACCAGCGAGTTAGCCAGCTGATCCTTCTTGTCTTCAATAAGGTAGTCGACACCGTACAGCGCGACTCTTCTGTAATCGCCGATGATCCTTCCTCTGCCGTAAGCATCGGGCAGACCTGTCAGTATAGCGGCATGTCTTGCCAGCTTCATCTCAGGAGTGTAAGCATCGAAAACGCCCTGGTTATGGGTCTTTCTGTATTCGGTAAAGATCTTTACGATCTCGGGATCAACTTCATAGCCGTACTGCTTACATGCCTGCTGAGCCATTCTCAGACCGCCGAAAGGCTGAAGAGAACGCTTGAAAGGCTTGTCTGTCTGGAAGCCTACGATCTTTTCAAGGTCTTTATTGAGATAACCTGCATCGTGACTTGTGATAGTGGAAACTATCTTAGTATCCATATCCAGCACGCCGCCTGCTTCTCTTTCCTTCTTTGAAAGTTCCAGCACCTGATCCCACAGCTGTTTTGTAGCCTCGGTAGGACCCGCGAGGAAACTTTCATCGCCTTCATATGGTGTGAAATTCTTCTGGATAAAATCCCTCAGATTAACAGATGTGCTTGACCACCTGCCGGGCTTAAAGCCTTTCCACTCCTCATCGAACCAATTTCTTTCCATTTTTACATCTCTCCCTGACTATGCAGACACATGCATCCTCACACGGACATATACTATAATGACAAAGTGAATATTCCGTGCGGTCACACTGCCTGCTGATTCATCGGACGATCTGCCCCGCCCCTGCGGGACACACAACATATAGATCATCTTCTTGTAAAAGAATATCACATTTAGTACACCATGTCAAGGACAAAACAGAAATATTACGTTGGTTTAACACTAATTTCACATGTTAACAGAGGCGGCAAAAATCCCGATTTTTCGCAGATTTTTTACATAGGTCATTCCATCGGGCACATACCTGTCAAGCAAATATTGTACACATTTTTGTACTCACAGACTGCGAATGTTAATTTTTTAACGACCTAGATGTGCTTTTTCTCACCTTTAAGTGTACCATTTCAGTCTACTATTTTTCAAGACTTTTTACCATGCAAAACCGACTTTTAAGCCCTTAATACTATGTTTCACATCATTGACATCAAATAATTGCATCATCAGCAAAAAAATAAATAAGCTAAAACCGATGTAAAAATTTTAACAATATTTTAACGCTGTCAGGAAATTACAATATGAATGGACGATACGGATATGTGAATTTTTTGTAAAAGTTGATACAGCCACAAAAATCGGCAGACGGTATCTGATACCGTCTGCCGTAAATGGCATTATGAATTATGACTATCCCTTTAGCACACCACTGCAAAATACCTTTATCAATGAGGAAAGATAAACGCCAACTGTATTCATTTCCCGATATAACATCGTTTATTTTGGTGTGTCAGCGTGATGATCACATTATGAATTATTGGATAGCTCTTTAAGTTCTCTGCCTGCTTTGAGCAGTTCACGCAGACCGTCGGCATCTTCAGCCGAGATCGCATCGCGGTACTCGGTCAGGCGGGCGATGATGCAGTCTATCTCGTCGATGAGAGGCTGCTTGTTCATAAGGAAAAGTTCAGTCCACATATTTTCGTTCAGCTTGGCAACGCGGGTCATGTCCTTGAAAGAACCTGCCGAAAAACCCGACTGCTTCAGCAGACTGGGACTTTTTACATAAGCGCTCGATACCACATGCGCCAACTGTGAAGTGAAGGCGATGATACGGTCATGCTCTTCAACTGTGGAAGTCACCACTCGCGCAAAGCCTATCTCATATGCAAGCTGTGAGACCTCGCGCACTATCTTTACAGGCAGTTCGTCGGACGGTGTCATTATGAAGCTGGCTTTCTCAAACAGGTTGTCCACCGAGTATGCAAAGCCCGAAAATTCACGCCCCGCCATCGGGTGACAGCCGAGAAAATGCACGCCCTCGTCAGCAAGCGGCTTTTCCACCGCTTTCACAATAGCCGCTTTCACGCCGCAGCTGTCGATCACTATGCCGCCTTTTTTGAACTTCGCACTATTCTCTGTAATAAACTTGATAGTCATGGCGGGGTGCAGACAGACCATCACCACATCACAGCTATGCAGTTCATCAGCAGTTATCTCACCGTCGATCGCTTCCTGCGCAAGCGCACCTGCTATGGCTGCACGGTCAACATCAAGCGCAAAACAGCTATGTTCGGTATTCTTTTTAATTGCTTTTGCCAAAGAACCTCCTATAAGTCCAAGACCTACTATCGCAATTTTCATAATTTGCTCCCTTCCGTGACAAAGTTAATTGGTTTAATATTTTTACTTTGCCGTGACAAACAATTTCGTACTTTTACTTATTAAAGTATAGCACCATAGCTTCTTTTTGTCAAGTGCAAGAGAAATTTTAGCTAATTAATGTTAAGTTTTCGTGTTTTTGAACAAAAAACTTATTCCGAACTAAAAAGTTAAAAAAAATTATATTTTACTATTGACAAATTAAGCAACATGCTGTATAATATGTCATGTGAGAAATAATTAATTTTCTTACGAATTATGAAGGTTTAGGTGATTTGGCGAAAAAGCAGCTTTTTGGCTGCTTTTTTCGTTTATAAGGGGGTATTTTTATAAAGATATTAAATCTTCACGGCTATGGCGGAAGCGCTGAGAATGCAGCTTTTGCCGCACTTAAAGCGTGCGGCCATGAGGTCGCAGCGCCGCAGAATGACTATGATGAGGTCAGTCCGCAGGAGATCATTAAAAGAATGAAAAAACTCGCCGCCGCCGAAAGCATCGGGCTTATCGTCGGGACGAGTCTCGGAGGGTTTTATGCGGCTGTGCTGTCAGCGCAGACAGGTCTGCCTGCGGTGCTTGTCAACCCCTGCCTGATGGCTTTCTACCATCTGCCGCTTTTGGGGTACAAAGGCGATATTACCGAGTTTATCGGTCTTTTCGGTGAACTTGCCGCCCTTGACACGGAGCGCATACATGCCATTATAGGAGAAAGTGATGAAGTTGTGACTACTCACAGTTTCACATGCGGCTTTCTCGGCAAAAACAGGGTGACTGTCATACCCGAAGGCAGGCATTCGGGAGCGACCCTTCCTTTGACGGAGTATTTTCGCAAAGTAATAAAATAGTGTTCGGGCTTGTCATTCAGATGACAGAGGTATCTTCAAACCTACTCTGCCTGCGGTCTTTGACGGGAAAACGCAGGTCACATACTCCCAGCCGCCGTATACGGCGAGGTCATCGGTGACGGCGCAAATATCGTCGATGCGCACACCTTGCAGCAGTTTCAGTTCGACCAGCAGTTCACAGCTGTCCTCCAAGACCTCGATATTCTCCACCTCAGCGCCGATGCCGTATTCTGCGAGGTAATCATCTATAACACAGCCGCAGACCGCTTCGGGGTCATCAAGCTGTTCGCTGTCTGCCATACTTTGGCGGACAGCTTTTTTCGTGCCGTTACGGTCAAGCATTTCGGCAAGCGCGTCCCTGTCCCAGAGGATAACACCGTTTGCTTCCGCAAGCCGCTTGGCAGGTTCGGTAAAATAGCTGTTTGTCATCACAGCACCTGCTTCACAGCCGTAGACAGCCAGCCCGCCTATCACCTGCTGTATCGCCGCATTACTCACCTTTTTCTCGTAGCGCTTGCACTGTACGGCATAGCTGACGTGATTTTTTTCAGCAATAATATCAACACCGAAATCGCCGCTTGCCTGCGTAACGACCACGTTTTTAAAGCCGTTCGCCCGAAGTATCCCCGCGCAGGCGTACTCAAATTCATTTCCGTACATCTTGTCCAGCTTTTCGAGGGTCATCCGCCCCATTCTGCGCAGAATGGCACTTCCTGCCGCAAACACCGAAACTGTCACAAGGGTATAGGGGAACAGCCGCATAAAGACTTCCCTCTTGCCGCCCGTGACAAGTTCAGCCGCCAGCGCAAAACGTTCTGCCGCTACATTCACGGCGATAGCTGTCAAAAGCAGGAATACTATGCGCAGCACACGTTTTATGCCCTTGATCGTCATGCAGATGCCCCCTTGTAAAACTCTCCCTTTCCCGATATGTATTGCCGATGGTACACATACATATCGGGATAATTTATTATATGACTATCCCTTTAATACACCAATATCTGATAGCCGTAATTCAGCGTTCTTGGCAAGGGGCGACCCACCCAACCACCCCTCTAACCTTACGTAGGGGAAGGGCTATGTGGCACGCCGATTTACCACATCTGCCCTGTTTGCTTGCAAAAATGTGGTGCGTCAGCGGGATAACCACAATTTATTATAACATATCACGGTAATCAAGTCAAGCATACGGGTATTTTTTTGGACTGGACTGCATATTACGCCGCGCTTTCGGACAGCCGCTGTCAGCTTTGCTTTACAGCAAATTTTCCCTGAATCATGTCAGGCGTTCCGCCAAAGAGATGCAAACGCCGAAAAATGATCTCCCAATTCTGATGTGTATTGCTGATGATACACAGCCAAATTGGGATAAAATGATTGACAATAAAGCAAAGTCGTGATATACTTTATTAATAAAGAAGGACCGCTGTAACGGCGAAAGCTCAAATATACAGAAATAAAGACGGAGAGTGACAAAATGGAAATTCTGAAAATGCTTGCAGCGCCGCTGATAGGCGCTGTTATAGGGTATTTTACCAACCTCATCGCGGTCAAGATGCTGTTTTTCCCGCGACATGAGGTCAGGGTGTTCGGCAAAGTACTGCCGTTCACGCCGGGTGCTATACCGAAGGGCAAGCCTCGCCTTGCTAAGGCTGTGGGAAACGTCGTCGGCAATAATCTGCTGACAAAAGATGACATAAAAGCAAAACTGCTGGGCGGTGAGATAGAGCATCGTGTGACAGAAGTTATCACGACAGAGCTTCATAACAAGCTGAAAGACGAGATCTGCAAGCTGACACACTGCGAAGAAGAGGTCTACGAGAGCGGCAAGACAAAACTCAGTGAAATGCTCAGCAGGCAGATAGTTGATGAGATCTCAGCTTCACAGCTTCCCGAGATAGTAGTGGAAAAGGCAAATGAGTCCATAAAGGAAAAGATCAGCAGTTCGATGTTCTCAAAACTCATATCCGAAGAGAGGATACATTCGCTGACCGCCCCGCTGGTAGGCAAGATACGCGGCATGATCGACCGCGAGGGAATGGGCTGTGTACAGCCTGTCATCGAAAGCAAGCTGACCGACTGCGGCGACAAGACAGGTCTTGAGATGCTGGCACTTGTCAGAGTTGACGAAGAAAGATTATCGGAAATGATAGGAAAAGTTTACCGTAAAACCGTTGACAAGTATGTGGACAAGCTGTTTGAAAAGCTCAACCTTGCCGCTATGGTAGAGAATAAGATAAACGAAATGAAGATAGATGAAATGGAGCGGCTGGTCATAACCGTGATGAACAAAGAACTCAGCATGATAGTCAATCTCGGTGCGCTGATAGGCTTTGTGCTGGGACTTTTCAACCTGATAATCAAATAAAAAGCGGTCATCATATCAGCTCTGCACAAAACACGGGCTGATGTGGTTCATCTGCGGAATAAAATGTAATGTGATCATCCCGCTGATACACCAAAATAAACGATGTTATATCGGGAAAGATATGGGGCGCTCAATTATCCTTTTGTTTACCGCATTTTTAGTTGGTGTGCTAAAGGGATAGTCATAAAATGTAATATTTGCACTTCTGATGGGAGCAGGAGTGCATATTTTTTACACAAATGTTTCCTTTCGGTCTATGGTTGACAAAGCGGGCTTTTTGTTGTAAAATAAATAATAACAAGTGGTCTGAGGTGTATGGCTGTAATTTTTCATAAGCGATACCGATCAGGCATAAACAATAGAGATAGTGTAAAAAACGGAGGATAAACGATGAGAAAGAATAGAATAACAGCATTTCTGACAGCACTTGCTATCTGTTGTGCGGCAGTGCCTGCTGTAAGCGCGGAAGATACCGATAAGACAGGCTTTTTAGCCTCACTCGGACTGGCTAACAGCGACCTCAGCTTGCAGAGCTGGCAGAGCAAAGTGCAAATTGATGAAGGGCAGAACACAATGAAAGTCACCCTGCCTGCCGACAGCAAGGGCAATAAGGGCGTTATGAACGGTATCGGTCTGCTGGTGATAGACCTGAGCGACTGCTATTTTGAGGTGGGAGATGTCAGCGTTGACAAGGTGCTGATCGACGGAAAAGAGCTTGATTTTGACAGCGGCAAGATGATCTTCGGCGCAGACAACGGCACTGACAATGATGATTACAGGATCGAGCTTTTCTCGGTGTTTGGCGCATCTGCCGCAGAACCGCCCTTTGATGCCGAAAACATCACGGTAAATGACAGCGTTGAGGTGACATTCACCGTTACAAGAGGCGGTAACGGCGGCAGCGCGAAAAACATCTGCGGCAACGTTATAAGCGGCAGAAAGACGAATTCAAGTCAGCCGATGAAAGGCTATGAGGTGACCGCAAAGCTCAGCAGTGACCCCGATGCAGAGATATATGCAAACACAGGGCTGATAGATGACAACTTTTCCCTTACACTTGAACGAGGCATATATGACATTACTTTTTCAAGCGAAGGCTACGTGACAAGAGAATTCAACGAATTCAGGATAGGCAAAAAAGAGCGCCCCGATGAATTTCAGGACATGGCTTTGTGCAAGTGCGGCGATGTCAGCGGCGACAACAAGATAAATGTTACAGACATTTCGCTGGTGGCGGGTTACGTTAAGCAGATAAAGCCTTTCGCTGACGATTATCAGACAAAAGTTGCCGATGTCAACAGAGATGGTAAAGTCAACGTGGCGGATATTACAGCGATCGCGGCACATGTCAAAGGGCTGAGAAAAATTTTCTGAAAAAATCAAAAAAGGGCTTGACAAATCTGCAAAGTTGTAGTATAATATTTAAGTCGGTTGACGGTGGACACGCTGACCGACGGTAAGCTGATATGGCTCAGGTGGTAGAGCACATCCTTGGTAAGGATGAGGTCCCCGGTTCGAATCCGGGTATCAGCTCTTTGCCCTCGGATATTTCCGAGGGCTTTTTTGTACTTGAAATATCCTTTCCAATGTGGTATAATATGTAAAAAATATATGGTCATACCGCTGACACATCACAAAAAATGCCTTTGAAAAATATTGGGCGCTGTTCTCGTCGAAGAGAAGAATGCCGCTCAATATCGAAACATTAAGCGGTGTGCTGAACGGATAGGCTTTAAACAGATAGCAGTGAGGTGCAGTTATGATAAGAAGAGCGCAGGAAAAAGATATACCGCAGATAATGTCACTGCTGAGGCAGGTCTGCAAAGTACACGCAGACGGTCGCCCCGACCTTTTTGTTGACGGCGGGACTAAGTACAGCGAATATGAACTCAGGGCAATACTTGCCGACGACAGCACGCCTGTTTTCGGCTGGTGCGATGAGGAAGATGTGCTGCGCGGCTACGCTTTCTGCATGCTGAAAGAGCCGACTTCAGATACTGCCACCACCAACATACGCTCGCTGTACATTGATGATATATGCGTTGATGAAAATTCACGCGGCAGGCACATCGGTAAAGAGCTGTATGAAGCTGTCAGAACTTTCGCAAAAAATGCAGGCTGTTACAACATCACCCTCAACGTATGGGAGAAAAACCCCACAGCGCGGGCTTTCTACGAAGCGATGGGCATGACGGTGCAAAAGACCTGCATGGAGAGCATACTGTAAATAACACCCGCAGAACAGCCATTCTGCGGGTGTTTTGTGTCATCTGAGCTTTGTGTACCAGTTAAGTTCGGTGCGCTTGTGCTTGTCGCCGCGCTTGTAGACCTTTCCGCTCTCCGCCTTGCGGGTGCGGGGGTTCAGACCGCCCCATGTGCGGCGGTGCTTTGCGTCCTCTCTGCGGCGTTCGCGGTAACTCATTTTTTCGTAGGGTACGAACTTTTCTTCCATATATTACCTCCTGCGGGAATGCCCGTGTTCCTCCGACTCCCCTGCTTTGAAGTTGTAGATGGGCTTTATGACCTCCTCTACCGTGCAGGTGTCGCCTATGTTATTGACAATATCTTCCATATTTTTGTAAGCCATCGGGCTTTCATCAAGCGTACCTGAGTTTACAGATGTGCTGTAAATTCCCTTCATTTCGCACTTGAACTCTGTCAGGGTCAGCTGTGCCCTTGCCGCCGAACGCGAAAGCAGTCTGCCTGCGCCATGAGGTGCGGAACAGTTCCAGTCGGGATTGCCCTTGCCTGTGCAGATAAGGCTGCCGTCACGCATGTTTATGGGTATCAGCAGAACTTCTCCCGCTTTTGCCGAAACAGCGCCCTTACGCAGTATCATGCTGTCGGTGTCGATGTAGTTGTGCAGTGTGGTGAACCGGTCGGTAATATGCAGACCCATGCCGCGAATTATCTCGTCCATCATCGCCTGACGGTTCAGGGTAGCGAACTGCTGGACTATCTTCATATCGTGGATATACTGCTCGAACAGTTCACCCTCAGTGTAAGCCAACTGTTTCGGGACATCGGTGCGCTTGGTGTTTTTAAGTGTTGTTATCTCCTGCTGTATCTGCTTTTCCTTGCCTTCAGCTTTCAGGCGGGCGATAAGCTCGTCAATGTCGGTCTTTGAAGAGCCGTTCAGACGCTTGTATGCTTCCTCCTGATAGTATTTTGCCACCTCAAGTCCCAGATGGCGCGAACCTGAATGTATGACGATGTATATTCCGCCGTCGCTTCCCTTGTCAGCCTCGATGAAGTGATTTCCGCCGCCCAGCGAACCCAGGCTGTATATCGCCTTGTTGTGGTCGATGTGATCAAAGCAGTACAGCTCGGTCAGATCGACTTTTGCGTTGAAGCGGTGGGGCTTCTTGCGTATGTTGAAACCTGAGGGTATCTCGCGGTAGATCAGCTTGTCAAGCTGCTGTACTTCGATATGCTTCTCTTTCAGTCTGACAGTTTCCATACCGCAGGAAATGTCAACGCCCACCAGATTAGGTACAGCCTTATCGGTTATGGTCATGGTAGTACCGACAGTGCAGCCTGCACCCGCATGCACATCGGGCATTATGCGCACACGCTGACCCTCAGCCATCGGCTGGTTCATAAGTTCTATTATCTGCGCGATGGCAGTTTCATCGCATATATCGGTGAACACCTTCGCAGTACCGTATTTTCCGTTTAATTCAAACATATTATTCTCCTTTGTTGTCTTGTCAAGTTATGTAGATTTACAGCGTTTATCTTATATCACGCCTATCAAGTATTTCACCTTTACAGTCTGAATAATATACAAAAAGGCACGCCCCCACAGACGGGGAACGTGCCGTAAGCTCGAATATTCGGGAGTCTTTGCGAATTATCGCTGACTGTATCGGCAAGTCACCTGTCTTGTAAAATTATTTGCTGTGAAATTTTTGTCTGTACTGAAATAACTGTTTGTTCTTTTCATCTGACTCACCTTCCTTTCTTAGTTTCAACTTATTGTCCTCTTGACATGGCTTATTATAGCCGATTTTCTCCGATTTGTCAATAGGTGATGATATATTTTTTTCTGCGAACGAGTGACAGGTCTGAAAAAACTGCGCAACCAAACCATAAAAAGGTCACAAACGCCCGATTTTCCACATAATCACCTTTACGCACAATGGCTTTTTTGTGCGAAAGTATAATTGACTTTAAAATGCCGATGTGGTAATATATATAAGTGCCATACGGACATTGTGGGTCGTTATGGCTGATCGAGAGGTAATCTATGCTGAAAAAACAACTCAAAACTTTCAAGAAATATCGCTTTTTACTGCGTGAGCTGGTCAAAAAAGGTATCAAGCTGAAATACCGCCGCTCTTATCTGGGCATTTTGTGGACGCTGCTTGAACCGCTGCTGACCACTTGTGTGCTGACCATAGTTTTCGGCACATTCTTCGGTAAAGACGACAAGACTTTCCCTGTGTACATACTGACGGGCAGACTGCTGTACAGCTTCTTCTCATCGGGCACTAAGGCGGCGATGAAGTCGATACGGCAGCATGCGGGAATGATAAAGAAGGTCTATGTGCCAAAATACATCTATCCGCTTTCCAGCGTGCTTTTCAACTTCGTTATATTCGCCATATCGCTGATAGTGCTGGTCGGCGCGACGCTGGTATTCGGTGTATACCCGAATCTCTGGGTGCTGACGGCGATACTCCCGCTGATAATGCTGCTTCTGCTGACATTCGGTGCGGGCATGATACTTTCGACGCTGTCGGTATTCTTCCGCGACCTTGAATATCTCTGGGACGTTGCACTGATGCTTATAATGTACACCTGTGCCATCTTCTACAAGGTGGAAAAGCTGGGCACTTATCAGTGGGTGTTCAAGATCAACCCGCTGTTCGCCATCATAAAGGATTTCCGTGCCGCTGTTTACGGGCAGAACATGTTCCATGAGCCTGCATGGGTGATAATGCCCGCAGTGCTGAGTGTTCTGAGCGTTCTGGTGGGCGTGCTGATGTTCAAGAAAAATCAGGATAAATTCATACTGCACATATAAAAATATGCCCTCTTTGTCACAAGCAAAGAGGGCATTTACGAAAGGATAATACAATGGCAAAATACGCGATAGAGGTCAACGATGTTGGCATGAAGTTCAACCTCAGCCAGGAAAAGCTGGACAGTCTGAAAGAATACATGATAAAAATGCTGAAAGGCGAGCTGAAATACAACGAGTTCTGGGCGCTGAAAAATGTGTCATTCAAAGTGGAAAAGGGCGACCGTGTGGGCATACTGGGGCTTAACGGTGCAGGTAAAAGTACCCTGCTTAAAGTCATAGCGGGCGTTTTCAAACCCACTGAGGGTCAGGTCATCAAGCACGGCAGACTTGTACCTCTGCTGGAACTGGGCGCGGGCTTTGACTCACAGTACACAGGCGCTGAGAACATCTATCTGTACAGTGCGGTGCTGGGCTACTCAAAGGAATTCGTTGACGAAAAGTTCGATGACATAGTTAAATTCGCTGAGTTGGAGAAGTTCATTGATGTGCCGATAAAGAACTATTCTTCGGGCATGAAAACAAGGCTCGGCTTTGCAATAGCCACTCAAGTCGAACCCGACATACTTATACTTGATGAAGTCCTGTCGGTGGGCGATGCTAAATTCCGCAAAAAGAGCGAGGCTAAGATAATGAGCATGTTCAAGTCCAACGTGACGGTGCTGTTCGTGTCGCACTCGCTGGATCAGGTCAAACGAATCTGCAACAAAGCGATACTCCTTGAACACGGACAGCTTGTAGCTGCGGGCGACATTGACGAAGTTTCAGCCATCTACGAAGAAAAGACCAAATAAGCAAAGCCTTCTTCCAAAGCGGAAGAAGGCTTTTATCATGCCTGTAACATTACTTCTGGAACTTCCTGAACTCATCTGAAAATTTCAGATCCCCTGCACCGATCATACCGCACAGTTCATTCAGCGGAACAGGCTTGCTGAACAAATATCCCTGTGCGCGGTCGCAGTTGATGGACGCGAGAAAATCAAACTGTTCCCTGGTTTCAACGCCCTCAGTAAGGCTGACCATATCGAGGGTCTGCGTAAGATTGACGATGTTCTGGATTATCGGGCGGGTCTTGGGATTGTTCTCAAAACCGCGCAGGAATTTCATGTCGATCTTTAACACATCAAAGCTGTAATCTTTCAGCACATTCATCGAAGAATAGCCGCTGCCAAAGTCATCGAGCCACACCTTATAGCCCAATGAGCGAAGAGCTTTCATCGCCTTCTGAAGATAGTTCTGCGTGTCGGTCAGTGCGCTTTCGGTGATCTCAATATCAAGAAATTCAGGCGGAACGTTATACTTTTTAGCCCGCGCATCCAGCTCACCGACAATATCGCAAAGCTCAAAATCAAGCCGCGAGAAATTCAGTGACACAGGCACGAAGATCTCGCCGCTGTCAGTTGCACGGCGGTAATCGCGGCAGACGTTGTCGATTATACAGATGTCCAGCTTATGTATCTGCCTGTATTCCTCCAGTATCTCAATGAAAGCCGCAGGCGGAAGAAGTCCGTATTTCGGGTCATTCCAGCGCGCCAGTGCCTCCAGTCCCACTATCTCACCTGTTTTTGTGGAAACGACAGGCTGATAAAATACCTTGATATGGTCGCTGGCAATAGCGTTGTCGATACTGTTGACGATGTATTGTTTGAGCTGGAATTTGTCCTCCAGCGTTTTGTCGTAAAAACGGAAATTGCTGTAAAAATGCTTTTTGATGCTGTTGCAGGCAAATCTCGCCCTGTCACACGCCAGACTGGGATCGGCTTCATCTCCCTCAGGCTTATATGCACCGCATTTGAGCTGCAGATGCACTTCGTCCTGCAAACCGTTCACCTCAGCAGACAGCCGTTCAGCCACTTCCTCACTGCCATCGTCTTTGGTCAGCACGACAAAATGGTCGTCCGAAAATCTGGACACAAGTGAATTGGGATATGCTTCGACTATCATATTGGCAACCTTTACGAGCAGTTCGTTACCCGCGCGAAAGCCGTATTTTTCGTTATATGACTTGAAATTCTCAATATCAAAGAACAGGAAAACGACTTTTTCCTTGTCAGTCGTAACATAGTTGAGCAGTTTTTGAGCCTCACTGCGAAAGTAGACCATGTTGTGTATGCCCGTAAGTTCATCGTGTATCGAAATACGGCTGAGATAGGAATTGACCTTCTCAAGACTCTCCTCTTTCAGCGCCTGCGAAAGCGTCTTGTTATAGTTGGAGATACAGAACATCATTGTAGACAGCCACATCGTAAAGCTGTTTATCTGCGTCGCCAGCGTCAGCCCGGGTTCGCCCGTATTGACTGCGGTCATCCCATCTATCTTCATAAAGAAATAAACATAGGAAGTCGTCAGAATGCCGAAGCCGACAACAGGCCGCCATGTAAGCAGGCAGACAACAAAAAGCTCCATCGTCAGAAAAGTCAGTATCTGCTCGCCTTTAGAATAGTCATTTATCGAGATCTTAACGCCAAAATAAATGCTTATTACCGAGAAAAACCATTTCAGCACAAGCCCGATGCTCTTCTTATGAGTTTTGCCGCGCAGATACATGACTGCAAAAACAAACATCGCAACGCCCGCACCAAGCAAAATGAAATAATTTGAGTAATAAGTTTCGATATAATGTGAAAGATTAGCCTGCAAATTGTTAACAATTATCGTCTTAGTCAGGCGAATGATCATCCATATTTCAAGCACGATAACAATGACGGACATGTAGATGCTCGCCCTCATATTCGTGTCATAAAAATAATTTTTTACATATTCACTGTGGGGTCTCAGCCCCAGCATAGTTGTAATTTTTTCAAGAAGAGTTGGTTTTTTATCCATATGATACCACCCACTAACAATAATACCTATTAATAATAATATCACAATTTTAGTGAGTTGTCAACAAATAATAGTTAATTGCGCAAAAGAATATGCAAAGTAAACAAAGCAGAGTGAAATTTCACAACATAAAGTCTAAATAGAACGCCGCTCACGTCTGTTTACTATTAATGATAAGGCGTGCGCAGACCATCAAAGAAATAAAACATGCGACAAATGCACCGAATGCACTGCCACAGCTGTCCAGAATAACGTCCCGCACCATGCCGGCTCTGCCGGGTACAAAAAGCTGATGAAACTCATCAGAGCAGGAATAGACCGCAGCAAAAGCAAAAGCTGCCAGCCATCGCAGAAAACGCTTCCTGATCTTAACAAAAGCGCAGAAAGCTAAAGCCGAAAGGACTGCATATTCAGTAAAATGAGCGCCTTTACGCACTAAAACGGTCAGCAATTCAGTCAGCGCATTCTGTTCGGGAACAGGTTTACTATCAAAGTCATTGACAGTAACACTGATGATAGTGTTGACTATCTCACTGCTTTGAGAAGAAGATTCCTCAGCAGGAAAAGACGAGAAAATGAAAATAACGGCACACATTCCCACTAGAAGCACCCATCTGAAAATAAGAGCATTTTTTTCAGACATTATAATTCTCCTTAATATAAGCAATAAGAGCATCATGTTCATTTTCTGCTATTTCATCAATGACAGCGTCAAGTGCAAAATTCAAAACCGCCTTAATTTCAGCACCTTTGTATCCAAGCGACATGACATCGTGACCATTAATTGCGAGATCTGTCACTTTCAGGCAGCACATATCAGCTTTGATCTGTTCACCGAGAGTAGCAAGTTCATCAAGTTCAGCAAGCTTTTCAGCCCGCAGATGATCGGACTGTGCCAGCGTATCGGCACGACGGACTTTCAGCCAGTCAGTAAAGAAATCATAGTCATATTTTGCTATAAATCTCTTGACAGTGCGACGCTTTGGGGGGATTCTGTTATCATGTTCAGCGACCAGCGCCTTCACAGTGTTCAGGGTCTTGTTTGAACATTTGAGTCTGCAAAGTATCTGTTCAGCCAGATCGGCACTGGCCAGCTGATGAAGTTTGAAATGATCCTGCCCGTTATCATCAGTGGTCTTTTTCTGAGGCTTACCGATGTCGTGAAACAGCATAGCAAGGCGCAGATCTTCATTCGGCTCGATATTTTCCACACTATGGCAGATATGTTCGTAAACATCGAAACAGTGATGGATATTATTCTGCGCACAGCCTATGCAAGGAGCGATCTCGGGAATGATGACCGAGATAAGATCACTGTGATCCATGAGTATCCTCCGTGCCGCTTTACCGCAGATCAGCTTTTTCAGCTCAGAAAAGATGCGTTCAGCAGAAATTGCGCTCAACAAATGAGCTTTTTTGCGCATAGCAGCAGCTGTATATTCTTCTATCTCAAAATCAAGAACAGAAGCAAAGCGAAGCGCACGCAGTATGCGAAGCGCGTCCTCTTCAAATCTGTCCTCTGCATTTCCGACACAGCGAATAACGCGCATTTTAAGGTCTTTCTGACCATCAAAAAGATCAACGATGCCGTCAGAATTATTATAGCACATGGCATTGATCGTAAAATCACGTCTCCTGAGATCCTCGCGAAGATCGGTTTCAAATTTTACTGTATCAGGTCTGCGGTGATCGGTGTACTCGCCGTCACTTCGGTATGTTGTGATCTCCACAGGCTGATGATCTGACATTACAGTAAGAGTGCCATGTTTAAGACCTGTTTCGATCGTGTGAAAATTTTTGAATATCTTCACCATCTGATCAGGAGTGCAATTTGAGCAAACATCGTAATCATGGGGTGTCTTGTTCATCAGACTGTCTCTGACACAGCCGCCGACTATATAGGCTTCATATTCATTTTTTGATAGAACATCAAGCACGTCAACAACATAACGCGGCATTTTAATGTCCATAATATCTCTCCTTTCCGTATAATAAAGCAAAAGCGCAGCAACAATTATTGGTCAATTTACGGAAGCAATAATCGGTCAGTATATTTATCGCAATTAATGACAGCTATTCAAGCAGGAATAGTCTTGCTGTAAACGGCTTTTCAAAATTCACTGAAACAGTCCTGTTATTTGGCTCATAGCGAAAAGGAAATTCATTATAAGCAGGATAAATACAGGAAATACGGGCGTTTTCGGGAACATGTTCTCCAACGTGAATAACACAGTTTGAAGCTCCTTCACGCCGCCAGACAGCAAGATAAGACTTCTCATCACATTCAAGTCCGAGAGCGATCCAATTATCCGAGAATTTGGACAGTCCCAGCGGAAAGAACGGGACTGCTTTCCTAATATCATGGCGAATATTCTTATAGACAGTTATCGCTTCCCGCACAAGTTCCTGACGTTCGATGTCAATTTCAGCCAGATTACCGCTTTGATGGATACGCAGGAGCATCGCGTTGACCATATTAAAAACGACTTCCTCGCGATCACCGCCCACAAGAGGATAACTCCACACAGCCGCCTGCTCAGGACACAGCGCAGATGGCGCATTTGCGGCGATCGTGGCGTATTTTCGATAATCGTCCTGATCCGAAGTCGATTGTATAGAGCAGCGCGAAAGCAGCGCATAGTCCATTCGCAGACCGCCGCTGGAGCAATTTTCGACTATAAGACCCTTGTGGCGATCAAAAACTTCGTCCAACCACGCTAAATAGGCTTTTTCGTGTTCGAGCAAGCCATCTCCGAAGCTGTCAGAACCAAGTTCAGTGCCAATTCCCGGTTCGATATTATAGTCCATTTTTATGTACCCAACACCATATTCCTTAACCAGTCTGTCAATGATGCCATGACAATATTCGCGCACCACAGGATTACGGAAATCAAGTTGATAGCGGCTTCTGTCGAACACGCGCCTGCCATGTCTGACAAAGAACCAGTCATCGGGCAATTTATCTGCAAGCGGACATTTAATGCCCATAACTTCTATCTCCAGCCAGACCCCCGGGACTAATCCTTTTTTGCGAATATAATTTGTGACTTCGCGAAGCCCGTTCGGAAATCTTCGGCGGCTCTCCTGCCATTCACCTACCCAGTCCCACCAAACGCCATCGGCATACCAGCCTGCATCTATGCAAAAATATTCGCATCCAACTTCAGCCGCAGCGTCAATCAACGGGAATTCTTTTTCAGCAGTTGGGTCTGCCCAAAGGCAATTCATATAGTCGTTAAAAATAACAGCTAAGCGTTCATTATCGCGGTTTTTGCGGCGTATCGACCTTCGGTAGCGAGTCATTTGTGCAACAGCTTCATCAAAGCCGCCGGCAGTCGCACAGACAGCACAATATACAGATTTGAAACTTTCATTTGGCGAAAGTTCTTTCGACCAGTGCGACTCGATCTCGCTGGGACCTGACAGCTGCAAATAAAGATGCCCCTCGCGATCGGAGATCTCCCAGTGCCACGACCCGTTATGCTCGATCTGCCACATCAGCGATGACCCGACTTCGGCATTTTCAACAAATCCCATCGGAATATATTCTTTTGTTGACCAGCTGCCCACATTCGTAACGCCCAAAACCTTTGAAGAATGCTGAAAATTCGGGCTTTGCGCCAATCCAAGACCGACCTGTTCAAGACTGTAAAACTGCCATTGAAGCTCGCGCTGCCACGAATTGTGACAAATTCCGATCCGCAATTTTTCGTCCTGCGGAAGCAGTCCTTCCTTTTCAAGACCTGTCAGCGAGAATGACGAAACATACTCTATCGTCCAAGTTTCTGTACCACAATTATTGATCTCAGTCCATGTCCTGACAACTTGTGTGCCGTTATAGAACTGCATGTGCGATATAGTTTCAAGCCCTGTTTGATCGTCATAGCATGTTATCTCCAACTTTCTGCCGATAGAGTTGTTCATGTCTTTAAAATTTTTATACTTCAGCCGATAACCGGGTGCTGTTATAATATATTTATTGCCATGACGTTCTCCTGCCCTGTCTAACCCGCTGACTTGCAGTTCGACAAGTGAGAAGCCTGCCTTCCCTGTTTTAGATGTCAATGTGTTTTCATTGAACGGCAGAGCAGAAAAGTGCAGCAGCCTTATCTGTTCTTCGTCCGTTATCTCAAAGACGACATTAATGCCATTTTCAAATATTTGTATTTTTTTCATATACACAGCCTTATAATGTCAGTAATTTGTCAAGTATCTTATGAGCAGCTTCTTCCTTTGACATCAGCGGAAGCTCTTCCGCTCCGCTTTTTGTAATCATCGTTATTACATTTGTATCAGTTCCAAAGCCCGCACCTGCTGTTCTAAGTGAATTTGCACATATCATATCGCAATTTTTGCTATCCAGTTTTTTAGACGAGTTTTCAAGTACATTGTCAGTTTCCATTGAAAAACCGCAGATGATCTGACCTTCCCTCTTGCGCTCACCAAGCGATTTGAGAATGTCTTTCGTGCGTTTCAGCGGAATGCTCATATCAGCATCGGACTTCTTCAGCTTACTGTCTGCGGTGGTGAGTGGCGTGTAATCTGCCACAGCCGCCGCCTTCACAATAATATCCATATTATCGGACAGTTGAGTTACAGCTCTGTACATATCCTCAGCGCTTTCAACAGGCACATAACGCACAAAAGGCGGAAGTTTCGCCTCAACATGACCTGCCACCAGAGTGACATCAGCGCCTCGCAGCATAGCCGCTTTTGCCACTGCTATGCCCATTTTCCCGCTGGAATGGTTGGTGATGAACCGCACAGGGTCGATGGACTCGCGTGTTGCACCCGCAGTCACAAGCACCAGCTTGCCTGACAGGTCTTTCTGGCAGGCTATCTCGCGCAGAATGTACTCGTACAGCACCTCAGGCTCGGGCATTCTCCCGTCACCACTGTCACCGTTGGCAAGCATTCCTTGCTCAGGTTCGACTATCTGATAGCCGAATTTCCGCAGTTTTTCGATGTTGTCCTGAACTATCGGGTTGTGGAACATGTTGTGGTTCATGGCAGGAGAGATAATTTTTGTACAGTTGCAAGCCATCACTGTTGTGGTCAGCATGTCATCGGCTATGCCCGAAGCTATCTTTCCGATAACATTTGCTGACGCGGGAGCTATCATGATCACATCTGCTTTTTTCGCCAGCGCCACATGTTCAACGCTGTATTGGAAATTCCTGTCAAATGTATCCACCAAACACTTGTGTCCCACCAGACTTTCAAAAGTGATGGGATTTATAAAATTACATGCATTAGGTGTCATCAGAACTTCGACATCGCAGCCCTGCTTTTTCAGCAAACGGGCTAAATTCGGTATTTTATAAGCCGCGATCGAACCTGTAACGCCAAGCACTGCGCATTTTCCTTTTAACATATACCATTCTCCTCTCAAGAAAAACTGCATACCCTATCCGTGCAGAATGCTCTGCCCGCGGGACACTTTCTATTTATTATAACACATTCCTGAGCAAAATGCAAATAATTCACGCCAATTATTGTTCAAATTGTTTGGTCTGTACAAAAAAGTTCATACTATATTTCATAAACCCCTTGAAATTTGAAAATTTATGTGTTATAATATAGTTTAGAGAAAATAAATGTACATTATTTCTTTTGAACAGGAGTTTTACATATGAGATGTCCCTTTTGCAGTCACGAGGATACTCGTGTAATAGATTCAAGACCCAGTGAGGGCAAAAAGCGCAGAAGGCGCGAATGTCCCAAGTGCGGAAGGCGTTTCACCACCTATGAGGTAGTTGAAAAGCCGCTGCTCATGGTATATAAAAAGGACGGTTCTTTTGAGCCTTTTGACAGGACAAAACTGATAAAAGGTCTGCAAAACGCCATCAAGAAACGCCCTGTCAGCGTTGAACAGGTCACTGATCTTGTGGACGACATCGAGAATACATACGCCAACAAAATGCAGACGGAGACCACCACGGGCGAGATAGGCGACATGGTGCTGAATGGTCTGAAAAAGCTGGATCATGTTGCTTATGTTCGTTTTGCGTCCGTTTATAAGGACTTCAATGATGTTGACTCATTTATTCAGATAATATCAGAATTGTCGCAGAAGTGATGAACTGCGGCTTTTTCCAAACTCATAATATCACGGCAAGCGCCCCGCAGAAAGATACTGCGAGGCGCTTTGTCTTTTATATGCCTTATTTTGCTGTTTCAGTTTTTCCCGTCCTTCCCCTTATGATGATCAGTAAGCCCAGCATAAGAAGAATTGAACTTCCCAGAACGACATAAACATTCTGCACAAGTCCCGCAAGCAGGTAGCCCGCAGCACAAACAGAAGCAACTGTGAATGCATACGGCAATTGCGTAGCTACATGGTTGACATGATCGCACTGTGCGCCTGTTGAAGCCATGATGGTAGTGTCCGATATAGGCGAGCAGTGGTCGCCGCACACAGCTCCCGCAAGGCAGGCTGAAATGCAGATTATCACCATTTCAGGTATCTGTCCCGTTGCTGACACGCCTGCAAGTTCTGCCGAAAAAACGTGAGTAACTATCGGTATGAGTATGCCGAAAGTTCCCCATGATGTACCCGTTGCAAAGGAAAGCCCTATCGCGACCACAAATAGTATGAAAGGCAGCAGCATTTTCAGAGTATTGGCACTTTCCACCAATCCCGAAACGAACGGACCCGCCTCAAGCAGGATAGTCATTGATTTAAGCGTCCATGCAAAGGTAAGTATCAGTATGGCAGGCACCATCTGCTTGAAACCCTGCGGGATAGCGTCCATGCACTCGTTAAAAGTAAGTATGCGGCGGCAAAGAAAATACACTATCACCAGCATCAGCGCACCTATCGAACCGAGTGACAGCCCATATGCTGCATCACAGTCAGCAAAAGCAGTAACAAAGCCAACACCGCTAAAGATGCCTCCAGTGTAGACCATGCCCAGCACACAGCAGATCATCAGCATGACAACAGGCAGTATAAGGTCAATAACTTTGCCGTTTTTATTCGATGGCTCGGGGTCTTTCGGGTAGACTGTACTGCGCGTGGTGAAAATATCTCCGTCTGAAGCATTTTTTTCGTGGCGTTTCATCGGACCGAAATCCGTGTTGGTAAGCGATATGAACACCACCATCACCAGTGTCAGCAGCGCATAAAGGTTATAGGGGATCGTGTTGATGAACAGTCGGATACCGTTCACGCCGTCCACCGTGCCGCTGACAGCCGCCGCCCAGCTGGAGATGGGCGAGATTATGCAGACTGGCGCGGCAGTCGCATCAATAAGATATGCGAGCTTTGCACGGCTGACATTATGCTTGTCTGTCACGGGACGCATCACAGAACCCACTGTCAGGCAGTTGAAATAATCGTCAACAAATATCAGTACGCCCAGCAAAAAAGTGGAAAGGCATGCACCTTTGCGGGTCTTTATGTGAGAAGCCGCCCATTCGCCGTATGCCCTGCTGCCTCCCGCCTTGTTTATCAGCGAAACGATAATGCCGAGAACTACCAGAAAAATAAGTATGCCCACATTATAGGCATCTGCAATATTCGCTGTCAGTCCTTTTTGGACGACTGCGGTGAAAAATCCTTCAAACCCGCCGCCCTGCGATGCTGACCAGATAACGCCGCCCGTGATAATGCCGATGAACAGTGAGGAATAGACCTCCTTAGTGATAAGTGCCAGACCTATCGCCACTATCGGCGGCAAAAGCGACCATAGTGTGCCCACAGCCTCCCCTATCGGCGACTGAAATGCGCATGCCGCTGTAAAGATCCCTATCAGCGCGACCAGAACTATTTTGTTAATATATTTTTTCATATCAGATGCTCCGTATGTAATATAATTATCCAAGTTATTTATTATGGACATCCCTTTGGGACGCCGCTGATAATAGAGTTATCGCAAAGAAAACCGCCAACTGTTTTTGTCTCCGCTAAATTCTGTATCCCAATTTGGTTGTGTATTGTTCCCCCGCCGAAGGCGGGGGAACAATACGAAAGAACAGCCATTTTGTATCATCAGCAATACACATCAAAATTG